>CAZCVH010000321.1:0-2975 GCA_964502115.1 uncultured Geminicoccaceae bacterium | reverse complement strand
TCGAAGCGCACGCCAACGAGAAAGGTCTGGGATGGATCGCCTGTCGCTCTATTTGCCGTTGCCGGCGACCGCATGGCGGACACCGGCGAGCCGTACGCTGACGCAGGCCGTTCTGGTCGTGCTCGGCACCCTCGTGCTCACCGCCTCCGCGAAGATCCAGGTACCGTTCTGGCCGGTACCGGCGACGCTTCAGACCGGCGTGGTGCTGTTCCTCGCGCTGGTGATGGGGCCGCGCCTCGCGCTCGCGACGGTCGCGCTCTACCTCGCCCAGGGCGCGCTCGGCCTGCCGGTCTTCGCCGGAACGCCCGCCAAGGGGCTGGGCCTCGCCTACATGATGGGGCCGACCGGCGGCTACATGCTGGGCTGGCTGCTCGCCGCCGGCTTCGTCGGCTGGGCCGCCGGCCGCTGGCGCGGTCCGGTGGCGTTGTTCGCGATCTGCCTCGGCGGCGTCGCCTTGAACTATCTGCCCGGCATCGCCTGGCTCGCCACCTTCACCGGCCTCGAGGGTGCGGTCGCGATGGGCGCGGCGCCGTTCATCCTCGGCGACGTCGTCAAGTCGGCGCTGGCGGTCAGCCTGGCGCTCGCGCTGAGCGTCGCCGGCCGACCCGCGCTGCGGGGCTGACGCCGACCTTTTGGTCCGGATTCTCGCGCCCGATCGACGGGCGATCCAGGAGGCCGCCGGTATCCTTGGCGCCGGCGGCCTCGTGGCCTTCCCGACCGAGACCGTCTACGGCCTCGGCGCCCTCGCCACCAACGACCGCGCCGTCTCGCGCATCTTCAGCGTCAAGCAGCGCCCGCTGCACAACCCGTTGATCCTCCACGTCCTCGACCGCGCGGCGGCCAACCCGCTCGTGGTCTGGACCGAGCGCGCGAGCGCGCTCGCCGACGCCTTCTGGCCGGGGCCGTTGACGCTGGTCGCCACCCGCGAGCCCTCGGCGCCGATCAGTCCGCTGGTGACGGCCGGACTGCCGACGGTGGCGGTGCGCGCGCCGGCGGCGCCGACCGCGCGGCGTCTGTTGGAGGAGATGTTGCTGCCGCTGGCCGCACCGAGCGCCAACCCGTCGGGGCGGGTCAGCCCGACCACCGCCGCCCATGTCGCCGACGGGCTCGACGACGCCGTCGACCTCATCCTCGACGGCGGCCCCTGCTCGGTCGGGGTCGAGAGCACGGTGGTCGACGTCAGCGGCGACGAGCCGGTGCTCCTGCGCCCGGGCGGGGTGGCCCGCGGCGACCTCGAGGCGGTGGTCGGGCGCTTGGCCACCGTCGGTCGCGACGACCGCGTGCGCTCGCCCGGCCAGCTCGCCAGCCACTACGCGCCGCGGTGCCCGCTCCGTGTCGACGCCGGCGATCCGGCGCCGGACGAGGCGTTCCTCGCCTTCGGGGACGTGCCCGCGGGCGGTGCGGTGTCGTTGAACCTCAGCCCGTCGGGCGATCTCGAAGAGGCGGCGCGCAACCTCTTCGCGATGCTGCGCGAGCTCGACCGCGCCGACGTCCGCGCCATCGCCGTCGCGCCCATTCCGCAGGACGGCCTGGGCGAAGCGCTCAACGACCGCCTGGCGCGCGCCGCGGCCGGGCGCGGCTGAGCCCCGACGGCGATGCGCTCGAGCGCCGGATCCTGGTGGAATGCCGGGCGGCCCGACGCGTCCATACGCTGACGGGTCGGCATCTGGAGCGAGCGGACGATGCGGCGAATTCTGGCGGCGATGGTGGTGGCGGGGCTGGCGGCATCGCCGGGCTTCGCCCACGAGTTCCAGTTGACGAACCGCAGCCATCCGGTCGCGTGCGCCGAGGTCGACAATGTCGATTTCCGCTTCAACGCCCCCGCCGCGGTCGCCTTCACCATCGAGGCGACGTTCCCCTCCTATTTCCACGCCGAGATGGAGGACCGGACGGCGCCGGTCTGGGACAACTGCGAGGGGTACGACGCGAAGGATCCGGTCTTCACCTCGACGCCGGCGGAGTTCGTCCTCTACGAGGACGAGGAATGGCTGTTGGTCGGCATCCGCAAGCCGAGCTTCTGGCGTCCGGCGATCGTGCCGGTGCGGGTGGACGGTGATCGGTTCAGCGGGCTGCACCTGCTGCAACTGCACCGCAAGCGCGAGGTCGGCGAGACGGTCGAGGTGCTGGTGCTCTACCCGCCCGACGGCTACTGGCGCGCCAAGCCGCTGGCCCCCGCCGGCCGCGAGGCCGCGGGCCACGAGGAGACCGTGTTCGGCAGCTCGTTCCTGATCGGGCCGGTCGAGGAGGACGGCCGGCCGCTGGTGGATCTCGCCGAGGTCGCCTTCGTGCCCGAGGCGGCGCGCTTCGAGCTGCGCTTTCTGCGCGGCGGCTCGGCGACCCTCGAGGTCGCCGAGGTGGCGGTCGAGGGGCTCACCCTCGAGGTCCGCATCGACCGCAAGACGCCGAAGGTCGAGGAAGTCGCGGCGGTGCGCTCGATGTTCGTCGATGCCGAGATGGCCGACACCGCGCTGCTGCGCTGGAGCGGTGGCGACGGCGGCAGCGGTGAAACCGAGGTGACGGCGCCGTTCGATCGCGCGGTGGCGGAGGCGACGTTCGCCCGCGACGTCCCTTCGCGGCACAACACCAGCGCGCCGGATCTGCGCTTCTTCGACTTCCGCCCGCTCGCCGCCGCGCGCTGACGGCGTCGGCTCACTCCTGGGCGGCGTCGACGCGCAGGAGATCGGGCCCTTCGCCGGCGTCGCGCTCGGCGGCGACCTTGCGCTCGATGACCTGGTCCTTGACCGCCGCGGTGGCCTGCACCGGCGGCGGCGTCGGCGCCGACGGCGAGGCCGATGATGGCCGCGCCGAGGATGGTGGAGAGCAGCGCCGCCGCCCCCATGCTGTCGAGGGCGACGCCGCCGCCCACGCCCAGGAGGCCGCGCCCGCCGCGTCGCATTCGATGGATCATCTGCGACCGCTCCGCCCGTGCTCGACGGGCGGGGCTCTCAGCCGGCGGACGCCGGTGCCGGCAAGCG
>CAZCVH010000320.1:0-2991 GCA_964502115.1 uncultured Geminicoccaceae bacterium | reverse complement strand
AAGCCCCTTTTGCTGATCTGGTAATCCGTCTCACCCCGGCGCAGCGCCGCCGCCGCCGCCAGGACCGGGGCCTCGGCGGCGAGCTGGTGGGCGCGGAACTGCAGGAGCTTGGCGATCACCACGGTCGCGGCGACGAGCGACATCGCCGCCAGGACGACGACGACGGGGCCACCGGCCTCGACGAGAAAGGCGATACGCGCGGGCGCGAGCGCGTCCGGCAGCCACGCCGCCACGGTCTCCCTGAGCCCCGCGGGCGCGTCCGTGGCGGGGGTCGGCCAGACCTCGGGCGGGATCGGCACGAGCTCGATGGTGCCGTCCTCGGCGGTGGCACTCGGTCTCGGGTCCATCGCCGCCTCCTCAGCTCGCGTCCGCCAGACGCCGCCGCCAGGGCAGCACGTAGGCCTCGTCCTCGTGCTCGCCGTGGTGGCCGACGACGCCGTAGGCGGCGCCCAGGTTCTCCTGGGCCAGGACCTCGCCCGGCGCGCCCACGGCCACGACCCGGCCCGCGTCCATCAAGACCAGGCGATCGCAGAAACGTGCGGCGAGCGGCAGGTCGTGCAGCACGCACAGGACGAGATCGCCGCCGCGGGCGATCTCGCGCATGAGCTCCATGACGCGGAGCTGGTGGTAAGGGTCGAGCTGGGCCACGGGCTCGTCGGCGAGCAGGATCGCCGCCTCGACGGCGAGCGCGCGGGCGAGCATGACCCGCGCCCGCTCGCCGCCGGAGAGCGTGAGCGCGACGCGCGCGGCGAGGTGCAGCGTCTGCGTCTGGTCCAGCGCGGCGCGGACCGCCGCACGGTCGCGCGGGCCCGAGCCGATGAGCGGGCGGCCGTGCGGCAGCCGGCCGAGGCCCACCAGATGCTCGACGACGACGGGCCAATTCACCGTGTGGCCCTGCGGCAGGTAGGCCAGACGGCGGGCGAGGTCGCGGCGCCTGAAGCGCCGAACGTCCGTGCCGTCGATGGCGACACCGCCGCGCGCGGGCGTGAGCAGCCGGGCGACGGCACGCACCACCGTCGACTTGCCGGCGCCGTTGGGGCCGATCAGGCCCACGAGCTCGCCGGCGCGGGCGTCGAAGGCGACCCCCTCGACGATCGCGGTGCCACCCAGCACGACGTCCAGGTCGTGGACGGTCAACAGGGTCACGACAACCGCCCCCGCAGCTTGAGGATGAGGTAGAAGAAGAACGGCGCGCCGATCAGCGAGGTGACGACGCCGAGCTGGAGCTCGGGCCCGACGGCGATCAGCCGCACGAGGATGTCGGCGGCGAGGATCAAGGCGGCGCCGCCGAGGGCGCTCGGCAGGATCAAGCGGCTCGGCGCGAAGCCGACGAGCGGGCGCAGGAGGTGCGGCACGACGAGGCCGACGAAGCCGATGGTGCCGGCGACGGCGACGGACGCGCCGACGGCGAGGCTGGTGCCGACGATGGCCTGGGCACGGGTGCGGGCGAGCGAGACGCCGAGCGTGCGCGCGGCCTCCTCGCCCAGCGACAGCGCCTCCAGGGCGCGGCCGGCGGTGAACAAGAGGACCAGGCCGGCGATGATGAAGGGGGCGGCGAGCCCGACCTCGGTGAAGGTGCGATCGCGCAGCGAGCCCAGGAGCCAGAAGATGATCTCGTTCACCGCCCACGGGTTCGGCGACAGGTTCATCGCGAGCGAGGTGAGCGCGATCGCGAGCCCGCCGATCGCCACGCCCGCCAGGATGAGCGTGAGCGTGCCGGCGTCCCGGGCGGCCAACAGATAGAGCACGAGGGTCGCCGTCGCCGCCCCCACCATGCCGCCCACGGGCAGCGCGTAAGCCGAGAGATCGACGAGCCCGAAATAGAGCACGACCACCGCCCCGAGCCCGGCGCTCGCGCTGATGCCGACGACGCCGGGCTCGGCGAGCGGGTTCAACAAAAGCCCCTGCAGCACGGCACCCGCCGCACCGAGCGCCGCGCCGATCAACAGCGCGAGGAGCGTGCGCGGCAGGCGGAGCTCCTGGACGATGGTGTTGGTGCCCTCGTCGGCGAGCCCGAAGGCCCCGCGGACGACGTCGACGGTGGCGATGTCGACATAGCCGAGCCTGAGCGAGACCAGCGTCAGCACGAGGGCGAGGCCCGCGAGCCCGGCCGACAAGAGCGCCGCGTCGTGCGGGCGGTGGCCGAAGCGGGCGGGGGCCGCGACCTGCGTCGTCACGAGCCCGGCTCCGGCTCGGGTTCGACCAGCCGCGCGCGCTCGCGCGCCAACAGCTCCGCGGCATCGACCAAGAGCGGATGGGCGCAGAGCCAGTAGCGCCCCGGCACCGCGATCACCGTGCCCCGCGCCATCGCGGCGTCGAGGATGGGGTTGCGGCGCAGCCTTGTGCTCACCGAGGCGGCCGTGGTGTCGAAGAAGGAGACGACGAAGCCGTCAGGCGGGTGGCGGACCAGCGCTTCCGCCGGCAGCCGGCTCCAGCCCTGCTGGCCGAGTTCGCGCTGCAGGTTGCGATAGCCGGCCGCCCGCAGCGCCGCGTCGACGAAGGTGCCGGCGGCCGCACCCCCGCCGTCCGGGCGGAAATAGGCGACCAGCGGGTCCGGACCCCGGGCCTCGCCCCGCAGCGCGTCGAGGCGGGCGCGCATGGCCGCGATCGCGGCCTCGCCCGCCGCCGGCCGGCCGAGTGCGGCGGCGACGCGGCGGACGTTGCGGGCGACGCCGTCGAAACCGGCGACGCTTTCGACCTCGACGTGGGTGATCTCGAAGGCGTCGAGGACGCGGCGGGTCTGCGGATCGACGCCGTGGCTCAAGATCACGACCTCGGCGCCGGCCGCGACCAGCTCCTCGGCGCTGCCGCGGTTCGTCGGATAGCCCCGCGCGCGGTCGGCGTAGTGCGACAACGGCCCCGTCGCCTGCCAGGAGAGCGACACGATCTGCGCCGGCTCGGCGAGCGTCAGCAGGTACTGATCGCCGCAGAGCGTCGTCGACGCCGCGCGCGGCGGATCCGCCGCCGCGACGGGCCCGGCGAGCAGGAGTG
>CAZCVH010000319.1:494-2994 GCA_964502115.1 uncultured Geminicoccaceae bacterium | reverse complement strand
TCGCTGGGGTCGCCGAAGACCAGGCCCTGGACGTCCGCGGCGTAGGCGTGGACGGTCTCGCTGCGGCCGAGCTTGCCCTGCTGCAGGCGCAGCTGGTGCTCCAAGAACTGGTCGACCTCGCGCGAGATCCCGACCTCCCGCACGCCGGCGCCGCGGCCGCCGACGACGCGCGTCTCCTGCTCGACGCGCTTTTTGGTGTAGCCCTCGGTGTGGGCGTTCGCGACGTTGTTCGAGGTCGTCGCCAGCGCGTCCTGGGCGAGCTGGAGGCTGCCGACCGCGATGCGCAGGCTGTCGGTGATACCGCTCATGTCAGCAGGTCCGGTTCAGCGCGAACGGCACGACCTCGCCGCCGCCCGGCCCGCGCCCGTCCGGCGGGCCGTAGGCGTGGCTGTCGGCGAGGCTCGAGCGGATGAGGGTGAGGGCGCGTTCGACCACCCCCTGCGCCGCCTCGAGCGCCAGGGTGTTGCGGTGCGCCGCCTCCTGAAAGGCGCGGGTCGCCGCCTCGAGCTCCTCGCGGGTGTCGGCGTGCACCGCGCCGAGGATTTCGGGTTGGCGTCGGATCTCGGCGAGTTCGGCGGCGTAGATGTCGGCGAGGGCTTGCTTCTCCGCCTGCAGCTCGCCGAGTTCGGCCAGCTGGACCCGACGCAGGAGCCCGGTTTCGGCGTCCATCACCTGGGTCAGCTGACGCGTCAGCGTCATCAGGATCGTGACCTTGTCGACCGCCGCGGTCATCACCCGGTCTCCTGCAGCTTCAAGAGCTCGCCGAGGATCTTGTCGGCGACGCCGATGCCCCCGGCCCGGCTGATCAGCTTGGCCTGCTCGGCGGCCAAGAGGCTGCCGAACTCGCTGTCGGGGCCGCCGAGGGGGCTGTCCTCGGAGAGGCCCTGGCGCATGGCGCTGAGCATCTGTTGCAGGAAAACCGCTTCGAAATCGTTGGCGACCTCGCGGGCGCGGGCGACGTCGCCGCCCTTCGGTACGCTCGCACCGAGGCCGCCGAGCGGTGCTCCGATCTGCGGTCGATCGACCATCACATGATCTCCAACTCGGCCTGCAGCGCGCCGGCGGCGCGGATCGACTGCAGGATCGAGATCAGATCGCGCGGGCCGACACCGAGCGCGTTGAGCCCGCCGACGAGGTCGTCGAGGGTCACCGCCTCGCGCATCAGGACCATGCGCGAGTCGGTCTCCTCGTCGATCTCGACGCGGGTGCGCGGCACCGCCACGGTCTCGCCGTCGCCGAAGGCGTTGGGCTGGCTCACCAGCGGGGTCTCGGTGACCCGCACCGTGAGGTTGCCCTGGGCGACCGCGACCTCGCTGATGCGCACGTCCCGGCCCATGACGACGATGCCGTTGGTCTCGTCGACGACGACGCGGGCGGGCTGGTCGGGCTCGACCCGCAGCTGCTCGATCCGGGTCAGAAGCCCGACGGTGCCCATCCCGCCGCGTGCGGGCACGGTGAGGCGCACGGTGCCGGGATCCAGGGCGGTGGCGATGCGTTCGCCGAGCGCGCCGTTGATCCGCTCGGCGACGCGCGCCGAGGTGGTGAGGTCCGGGTTGCGCAAGCTCAAGCGCACCTGCTCGAGCTGCTCGAGCTCGAAGTCGACCTCGCGCTCGATGATGGCGCCCGAGGGGATCCGCGCTTGCGTCGGCACGTTGCGGGTGACGCGTTCGGCCTCGCCCGCGGCGGTGAAGCCGCCGGTGGCGAGCTGGCCCTGGGCGACGGCGTAGACCTCGCCGTCGGCGCCCATCAGCGGGGTCACCAGGAGTGTGCCGCCCTCGAGCGAGCCGGCGTCGCCCATCGCCGAGACGGCGACGTCCATGCGCGAGCCCTGGCGCGCGAAGGCCGGCAGCGTGCCCGTCACCATGACCGCCGCGACGTTGTTGGTCTTGAGGTCGGTGCCGCGGGTGTTGACGCCCAGGCGCTCCAGCATCGAGACGAGGCTGCTCTCGGTGAACGCCGAGTTCCGCAGGTTGTCGCCGCTGCCGTCGAGGCCGACGACGATGCCGTAGCCGACCAGCATGTTGTCGCGGATACCCTCGAAGTCGGCGATGTCCTTGATGCGCACCTCGACCGCGGCGGCGGTGCCGGCGGCGGCGATCAGCGCGCCGGCGAGCGCGAGTGGACGGAGACGGCGGATGGCGGTGAGGAAGGCACGCAAGGCGGTCGCTCCCGGTTGGACATCGGCGCTGGTGCGAGCGCCGTGCCAAGCCCGCAAACCCGCCGTTCGCCGCGCCCGGAGCCGGGCGCGAGCCGGCACATTCGGCCCGTGTCCGGCAGGTTCTGCCGGCCCGGGCGCGGTCGTTCACGTCTCGTCAACCCGCGCCGCCCACACTCCGGGAGAGATCGCGGGGAGACGCGCGATGCGGGTCGCACGCACGACGACGAACGCCAAGGCCGGCGGCGCCCGCCGCACCGGCGGGGGGGGGGGCGGGCGGGGGTTTGGGCCACCCAGCGGAGAGGTGAGAGGTGGTAGAGGAGGGGGGTACGACGTGAGAGAGTA
>CAZCVH010000319.1:0-484 GCA_964502115.1 uncultured Geminicoccaceae bacterium | reverse complement strand
CACACGCCCAGCACAGCGAGGATCAGCACGGTGAGCAGGCCGCCATCGGAGAGGCGGCGGGGGCGGTGACGGTCGGGGTTTCGAGCCCGCCGCGCGCGCCGAAACGGGGGCCGCTGCGGTCGCCGGCGGCGGCGTGCTCGGCTCGATCGACGCGCTCACCGCCCTGCAGGGCGTCGGGGGCGCCGACGCGGCCGCGAGCGCGGCCGCCGCGACGGCGCGTGGCACGGCCCTGTTGGACGACCTCGACGCGCTGCGCGACGAGCTGTTGGCGGGCGCGGTCGACGACGCCACGCTGGGGCGCCTGCGCGACCGCCTGAGCGAGCGCCGGCGGGGCCGGCTCGACGCCGGTCTCGAAGCGGTCCTCGACGACATCGAGCTGCGCGCCGCGGTCGAGCTCGCCAAGCGTGAACCCGCCGCGCCGCCGTCGTCCGCCGCGCCGACAGATCGGAAGAGCACACGTCTGAACTCCAGTCACGTGAAACGA
>CAZCVH010000318.1:0-2994 GCA_964502115.1 uncultured Geminicoccaceae bacterium | reverse complement strand
GACCGCGCCCTGATCGCGATGCTGCGCGGCGACCACAACCGCCTCGGCTTCGCCGCCCAGCTCGGCACCGTGCGTTTGCTCGGCGTGCTGCCGGGCGAGGGCACGGTCGTGCCGGCGGTGGCGATCGCTACTCTTGCGCACCAGCTCGATGTGGCCTCGTCCGACCTCGAGCCCTACTGGGCCGGCCGACAACGCTGGCGTCACGGCGAGCTGATCCGCACGCACTACGGCTACCGCGACTTCGACACCGCCGCCGACGCACGCTTCCGCCTGACGCGTTGGCTCTACGCGCTGTGCTGGACTGGCGACGACCGCCCCGGCGTGCTCTTCGAACGCGCTATCGGCTGGTTGCTCGCCGCCAAGATCCTGCTGCCAGGCCCGACCACGATCGAGCGTCTCTGCGCACGCGTTCGCGGCCGCGTGCAGGCGCGACGCTGGACGGCCTTCGCCGACGCCTTCAGCTCCGAGCAGCGCGCCCGGCTCAACGCCCTGTTCGAGCCCGATGCCACACCGAGCCTCGAGGCGCTGCGCCAGCCGCCGCAGCGCTTCAGCCCAACCGAGCTCACGCGCCACCTCGAGCGCCTCGACGCCATCCGCGCCCTCGGCCTCGCGCCCGAGACCGCGCCGGCTCTGCCCGCGGCGGTGGTCGATCGCCTCGCGCGAGCCGCACGCAGGATGCGGCCGACCGTGCTGGCGCGCCTGCCCGAGCCGCGGCGCACGGCGATGCTCGCGGCGCTCTTTCATGCCCTCGAAGGCATCGCCCTCGACGACGCGCTCGACCTCTTCGACCAGCTCGTCGAGCAGAGCGTACGCGATGCCGCCTGCCGCTACGGTATCGACCGGCTGCGCACCTTGCGCGATCTCGATGCCGCCGCCCTCCTCACGGCCAAGGCCGCCGGCGTGGTCGTCGCCGACGAGGACCACGCCGCGGTGCGCGGCAGGCTCCTCGACGAGATCTCCACCGCGGACATCCGCGAGGCCATCGATCGCATCGAGCGGCTGGCGCGGCCGCCGGACGATCGCCACTTCGCCGAGCTCTGCGACCACTGGCGCCGGCTCAGCCGGCTGTTTTCCCAGCTGCTCGCGCGTGTTCGCTTTGACGCGGCACCGGCGGCCGAGCCGGTGCGCGAGGCGCTCACCTTTCTCGCCGGGCGTGGTGGCTGGAGGCGCATGACCGCCACGGAGGCACCCACCGCCTGCATTCCTGCCGGCTGGCAGCGCCACGTCTTTGGCAAGACCACCAAGGACCTTGAGGCGCCGGTGGTCGACAATCGCGCCTATGTCTTCGCTGTGCTCGAGGCGACCCGCAAGGCGCTGAAGCGGCGCGACCTGCACGTCGCGCAGAGCCTGCGCTTCGCCGATCCGGCATGCGGCCTGCTCGCCGGCGCGGCCTGGGATGCGGCCAAGCCCGCGGTCCTGCGCGCGCTGGGGCGCCGTGAGGACGGCAGAGCCGAGGTCGCAACCCTCGTCGAGCGCCTCGACGCTGCCTACCGGTGCACCGTCGCCAACCTCCCCGGCAACACCGAGCTGCGCTTCGAGAACGGCGCCCCGGTGCTCGCGCCGCTCGACCGCCTCGAGGAGCCCGACAGCCTGATCCGTTTGCGGGCGGCGATTGCAGCGCGTCTGCCGCGTGGGGAGCTGCCCGACGTCGTGCTCGAGACCATGGCACGCACCGGCTTCGCCACCGCCTTCACCCAGACCGACGGCACTCCCCCGCGCGTCGAGGGCTTCGAGATCAGTCTCGCCGCCGTCCTGCTCGCTGAGGCCTGCAATGTCGGCTTCGAGCCGGTGGTCCGCCCCGACGTGCCGGCGCTGCGCCGTGAGCGGCTGTCCTGGGTGGCCCAGACCTTCGTGCGCGACGATACCCTGCGTGCGGCCAATGCTGTGCTCGTCGCCGCGCATGACGCTCTGCCCATTGCCCGCGTTTGGGGTAGCTGCGAGGTCGTCTCCGCCGACGGCGTGCGCTTCGTCGTGCGCGGCGACCCGCTGCACGCAGGCTTCAACCCGCGTTACTTCGGCCAGCGCCGGGGCATCACCTGGTACAACTTGGTCTCGGACCAATCGACCGGCCTCGGCGGCATCGCCGTGCCCGGCACGCTGCGCGATAGCCTCGTCCTGCTGGGCCTGCTCCTCGAGCAGGAAACGCCGCTCGCCCCGCGAGAGGTCATGACCGACACCGCGGCCTATTCCGACGTGGTCTTCGGCCTGTTCTGGCTGCTCGGCTACCGCTTCAGCCCGCGGCTCGCCGACATCGGCGGCGCGCGTTTCTGGCGCGTCGATCGCGCCGTCGACTACGGCCCCTTCAACGCCGTCTCGCAGGGGCGCATCGACACCGAGCGCATCGTCGCGGCCTGGCCTGATCTCCTGCGCCTCGCCGGTTCGTTGAAGCTCGGTCGGGTGCGCGCCGACGGCGTCCTGCGCCTCTTGCACGCGCGCGACCGGCCGACGGCGCAGGCGCGCGCCCTCGTCGAACTCGGGCGGATGATCAAGACGCTGCACGTGCTGGATTACCTCGACGACGCCGACAAGCGTCGGCACATCCTCGTTCAGCTCAACCGCCAGGAGTTCCGCCACCGCCTCGGCCGGCGCGTCTGCCACGGCCATCGCGGCGAGCTCGTCGCCGGCTACCGAGAGGGTCAGGAGGAGACCCTCGGCGCGCTCAAGCTGGTGCTCAACGTCATCGCGCTGTGGAACGCTACCTACATCCAGGCCGTCGTCGCGCGTCTCGAGGCCGAGGGCCACCCTGTCGATCGGGCCGATCTCGCGCGCGTCTCGCCGCTTCTCTATCGGCACATCAACGTCCTCGGCCGCTATGCCTTCACCGTTCCCGAGGCGGTCGCCAACGGCGAGCTACGACCTCTGCGCGAGCCTATTTCCGAATAGGATTTACGCATAGCCTTATGTCAGTACACCGTTCCGCTCGCACGCACGGTCCCCATTCGTGGCTGAGCCGGACCCGCGCCCGGCTGCCGGTGGAGGTGCACGGTGCCGTCT
>CAZCVH010000317.1:0-2995 GCA_964502115.1 uncultured Geminicoccaceae bacterium | reverse complement strand
CTGGGTGGCCGGGCGGGGTGCGCGGGTGGCTCGGGTCCACGTCGACGGGACGCGCTCCAGGGCAGCGGCGCTCCGGGTCGCGGCAAGGGAAGGGGTGCCGAGCATGAGCCACCGGAACTTCCTCTACGACGAGATCGAGGTCGGCCAGGAGGCCTCGATCGAGCGGGTACTGACGACCAACGATCTCATCGTCTTCGCCCACGCCTCGGGCAACCTCAACCCGATCCACCTGCCGGAACTCGACGGCGACGGCGACGGCCTGCCCGAGGCGGTGGCGCCGTCGATGTGGATCGGTTCGCTGTTCTCGGCGGTGATCGGCAACATCCTGCCCGGCATCGGCTCGCTCTATCTCGGCCAGAACCTGCGCTTCCACGATCGGGTCACGATCGGCGACGCCATCAACGCCCGGGTGCGCGTCCGCGAGAAGCGCCCGGAGCGGGTGGTCGTCCTCGACTGCCGCTGCGAGCTCGAAAACGGCACGCTCATCGCCGACGGCGAGGCTCAGGTCATCGCGCCGGCGCGCCGGGTGGAGCTGCCGGACCACCAGCTGCCCGAGCTGATGATCGAGCGCCATCAGCACTTCGACCGGCTGTTGGCGGCGTGCGACGACGTCGAGCCGATCACCACCGCCGTCGCCGTGCCGGAGGACGACGCCTCTCTGGGGGGCGCGCTCCTGGCCTGGCACGAGGGGCTCATCACGCCGATCCTGGTCGGTGACCGTGGCCGCATCGAAGAGGTGGCGCGCGACATCGACGCCGACCTGGACGGCGTCGAGATCGTCGACGTCGCCGACCACGCCGCCGCTGCCGCCCGCACCGTGGCACTCGTCGACGACGGCCGCGCCGCCGCGATCATGAAGGGCCATCTGCACACCGGCGAGCTGCTGGCGGAGGTCACCAAGCGCGCCGGCGGGCTGCGCAGCAGTCGCCGGCTCAGCCACGTCTTCGTCATGGACGTCCCGGGCCTGCCCCATCCGTTGTTGGTCACCGACGCCGGCATCAACATCGCGCCCGATCTCGAGGCCAAGGTCGACATCGTCCAGAACGCCATCGATCTCGCCCGCGCCCTCGGCATGGATACCCCGCGCGTCGGCGTGCTCTCCGCGGTCGAGACCGTGAACACCAAGATCCCCTCGACCGTCGACGCCGCGGTTCTCTCCAAGATGGCCGAGCGCGGCCAGATCAAGGGCGGTATCGTCGACGGTCCGCTGGCCATGGACAACGCCATCGACATCCAGGCGGCCAAGACCAAGGGCTTGGTCTCGCTGGTCGCCGGCAAGGCGCAGGTGCTGGTCGCCCCCAATCTCGAGGCCGGCAACATGATGGCCAAGGAGCTCACCTTCATCGCCCACGCCGCAGCGGCGGGGCTGGTGCTCGGCGCGCGGGTGCCGATCATGCTCACCAGCCGCGCCGACGACGAGAAGTCGCGGCTGGTCTCCTGCGCGCTCGCCCAGCTCTACGACGCCTGGAAGCGCAGCGGCCGCTCGGTGGTCCGCGCCCACGAGGAGAGCTGACCGCTCCCACCGAGCCCGGCCGCCGCCTGCCCCCGCCCGCCGCAGCGCGCCTCATGCCGCGTGCGTGAGGACCTCGGCCACCGGCCGGCGCAGCGCATAGGGCATCGACGGACCCCGGCCGAAGCGCACGACCAGGTCCGGGCGGCGCGAGCCGAAGCCGAGCGCGGCGGCGAAGGCCGGGCGGATCTCGGCCACCTCGACCGGCTGGTTGGCGAAGGCGTGGCGGATGTCGCGCGCCGCGGCTTCGAGGGCGAAGCGCTGATAGGCCCGGCCCACCCGGATCCAGCCGGCCGGCGTCGCCGCCGGTCCGGTGAAGACGGCGAGGCCGGCGCTGCTCGCGATCTCGCGACGGCGCTTGGCGGCCTCGCGGTCGGCGGTGAGGACGACGGGCAGCAGCGCCCGCACGACCGGCCGCGGCAGCCGCGGCGCCCCCATCGGGCGCGCCGCCAGCCCGTCGCGGGTGGCGCGGGCGGCGGCGTCGGTGCAACGCATCCAGTGGAACAGCTCGCGGCGGAAGGCCCGATCGGTCAGCTGGCGGCGATCGGCTTCCAGGATCGCGTCGAGCGCGCGGGCGATCGCGGCGTCGTCGGTGAGCATGGTGACCTCGACGCCGTCGCCGTTGCCGGCGGCCTCCAGCGCGGCCAGCTCGGCGGCGGTGAGCGGCGCACCGCTATAGGGCGTGCGCGTGCACTGGCGGTGACGGGCGGCCTCGGCGGCGCGGGCGTCGCCGCGCGGCGCCGGCTCCAGGTGCAGGATCGCGCCGTCGGTGGTCACCTCGACCCGGGCGTGCCGGCCGAGCGCCGGGGCGACCTGCACGGCGTTCTCGACGGCGCAGCCGAGGCTCGCGAAGAGGTGGTGGTCGTCCGCGTCGACGACCGGGCAGCGGCGCTCGGGATCCGCCCTGAGCGTCAGCCGGCCGCCCGCGGCCTCGAAGCGCCAGGGCTGGGTGTTGTGGCTGTTGGCGGCGAGGGTGGCGAAGCGGACCAACTCGACGACCCCTCCCTCCGGGTCGAGCGGTCGGCGCAAAGCCGCCGCCGTTTCGCCGTAGCGCATGGTGCTCTCCTCGCTCGGCCGCATCCTGCCCCGCCGCGCCGCCGGTGTCATGATCGCCGCGACGCGCCGCGGCGTTGAAGCGGCGCGGGCGGCCGTCTACACCCGCGCGGTGCAACGATCGGGGCGCCGCGCGGCGCAGCGAGGGCTCCATGCTCGGCTTCTTCGTCGTGGTCTTGGCGCTGTGGCTCGCGGGTGACGCGATCGCCGCGCTGGTGCTGCCGATCGTGCCGGGCCCGCTGATCGGCATGGTGTTGCTCTTGGGCGTGTTCGCGCTGCGCGGCGGGGTGCCGGCGAGCTTCGAGGCGCCGGCGGCGGGGCTCGTCGGGCATCTGACCCTGTTCATCCTGCCGGCGAGCCTCGGCATTCTCGAGGCCTACGATCGCGTGGCGCAGGGTTGGGCGCTCTACGCCCTCGTCATCCTGGCCGGCA
>CAZCVH010000316.1:0-3013 GCA_964502115.1 uncultured Geminicoccaceae bacterium | reverse complement strand
ATGGACGATGCCACGAGCCGCCTCGACCCGGACACCGCCGCCCGCCTCGAGCGGCTGCGCGGCCTGGCGCGGCTGATGGACACGCGGCTGCGACTGCCGCTGGTACCGGTCCGCTTCGGGCTGGACAGCGTCATCGGGCTGGTGCCGGTCATAGGCGACACGGTGAGCTGGGCGGTGGCCGGCTGGATCGTCGCCGAGGCCCGCAAGCTCGGCGCACCGCCGGCCGTCGTCGGGCGCATGGTCACCAACAACGTCGTCGACTGGGCGATCGGGCTGGTGCCGGTGGTGGGCGATCTGCTGGACGTCGCCATGCGCGCCAACACCCGCAACGTCGCCCTGCTGGAGGAAGCGCTCGCCGCTTCCGCGGACGGCGTCGGCCGGCGCGACGACGACGAGGCGACGATCCGAAAGCGGCGATCGTCGCCCCGGGCGTGACCACCATGGCCGGCGGCGCCACGGCGCGGTCGACCCGCCCGCGTTCGACGCTCAAATCGGGGCGTCGCGTCCGATGAGGGGCCGCGGCGTCGACAACGCCGCCGGTCACCCCCGCGTCTCGACCGCCGATCCATGCCCTTCCCGCCGTGGCCGCGCTGGCCGCCGTGGCCGCCGTGCTCGCGGGCCGGCGCGCCGATCGCCGGCGATTTTGACGGCGACTGCGACGGCGGCACAGCCGATCGGGATCGGCCTACGCCCCGGGTAGAGCGGAGCGCGCGGCGAAGCCGCTTCGGCCGCCTCCCGCCGCGGCAGCACGCCGGTGGCGAGCCCGTCAGCGACCGCCGAACAGCCGCAAGCGGCCGCTCAAGGTCCGCCAGATGTTGGCGAGCGTGAACTTCTCGGCGCTGTAGGGCATGTCGCAGCCCGCGCAGGCGCCGTTGCGGTCCGGCCGTTCATCGATCAGGTTCCGACGCAGCGCCCGCATCGCCGCGCCGTTCCAGATCTCGTCGAGCGATTGCGTGAAAAGATTGCCGAGCACGCTCTGTCGGCGAAGATCGCGCGAGCACGCCACGACGTCGCCGTTCGACGCGACCGACAGCGACGTCCAGGGATAGGGACACAGGCGGTATCGGGTGAGACGGTTTTGCCGCAGCCGAGGCAGGAAACCGCAGGCGTTGTGAAACACCTTGGATTTGACACGCAGCCGCCGGCTGGACGGGAACAAGGGCCGCAACGCCGCCTCGCGAGCTGCGATCAGCGCCGGGTCGCTCTCCGCGAACGTGCTGATCTCGCGCAGCTCGATCGTAATGTGGTCGTAGGCGGGGTCGGCCAGGATATGCGCGATGTTGGCGCGGACGCGCGCCCACGAGCCCGGCGTTCCGCGCACGCTCTCGAAGGTCGTCTCGTCCGCCGAGAAGTCGATCGTGAAGGTGTAGGCGCAATCGGCTCGCGGTAGCTGCGCCAGCCGTGCCGGCGTGCAGAGCATGCCGTTGGTGGCGAAATACATCTCGTTGAAGCCGTAACGCACCCCGACCGCACAGATCTCGTGGAACCGTTTGTTCACGAACGGTTCGCCGTCGTGTGTCCAGTGGATCACATTGGTGCGGACCCCGCCCTCGCGTAGTTTTCGCAGAAGAGTGGCCGCGTTTTGCGGCGACAGATAACTTTTCGGGACGAGCTGATGATGCACCGGCGCCGACTGGGGACAGAAGGCGCAACGGAAGTTGCAGACGTTGGTAACCTCGATCGAGATGTCTTCCGGGCCATAAGGTGGCGCAGCGGTCGGGGTGAGCCGGTAGTGCCGCAGGACGCGAGCGTAATGAAGGAGTCTCTCGAAGACGGGAAATGGCCGGGCCGGGCGCGGGCCGCTCGCCGACCCGCTCTCGCGCGCCAGCGCGCGAGGCGTTTCGTCGTCCCGCCGGTTCGCGCAGCTCGACCCGCTCATCGCGCGCCACTCGTGGTGCGGGTAGCGCCGCCGTCGAGCTGTCGTGACCTCCGAGCCCTCATCACCCTCACCGCGCACCCGCCCGCCGGCTTCGATCCGCCTCGCCCGGCCCGCCTCGCCCGCGCCGGGCTGGTTCGGTCCGGCCGTGGTCGGGCCTCCGCCAGCACCCGTCGAACTTTACGAACTGTTTAATAAAGAGTGAATTCACCATGCGTTCATTCAGCCTCGAGCGCGACCGCGACCGCGGCGACGGGATCGGGCCGCCGGCAGCGTCGCCTCGTCAGCCGCCGGCGTGTTCGGCTTCGGCGAGGCGGCGGATGCGTTCGAGGTGGGGATCGCGCACGCCCAGCTCCGCGAGGTGGTCGAGGGTGCTGGCGACGTAGTCGTAGCAACTGCCGAGGGCGCCCGCCGCGCGGGCGACCGCGGCCACCTTCGCAGCCTCGCCGAGCGCGCCGGCGTAGCGGTGGTGGTGGCGGTTCATGACGAAGGCGATGGCACGCAGCGGCCCCTCGGGCGTCTGCAAGCCGACCCAACGCGGGACGTAGGCCCCCGCCACCATCTCGCGGCGCCACACCAGCCGCAGTTCGCGCCGGGCGTGGTCGGCATCGACGGCCAGCCCGACCCCGTGACACGAGCCGCCGGCCTCGAGCCCGAACACCAGCCCCGGGCACTCGCGCGAGCCGCGGCCCAAGGGCGTCCACAGGCAGAGCTCGCGGTGGTAGCCGTAGAGCCGAGCCTTGGTGCGGCGCGCGACGTGGATGCAGGGGTTCCAGATCAACGAACCGTAGCCGAACACCCAGACCGGGCCGCGCCCGTCCCAGCCCTCGAGCATGGCCTCCATCGAGGCCTCGAGCCGGTCGTCGGAGAGCAGTTCGAGCTCGGGGTCCTGGTGGCGGATCATCTCCCGCACCCAGTCGGCCTCGAGCTTCTCGCGGGTGAGCGTCATTCACGGTCCTCCACGCGCCATGACGCCACGGACGAAAGTGGAAGACAAGGGCCGCTCACGACCGTTGGCGCCGCCCGCCGCCGTGGGCCGCGGCCGTCGACATCGGCCGACCTCGGCGGCGAGGGGGCGCAACCGCGGCGCCGCGACGGACGGTCGTCCCCTCGCCCGCGTCGCCGAAATCCGGTAAC
>CAZCVH010000315.1:0-3015 GCA_964502115.1 uncultured Geminicoccaceae bacterium | reverse complement strand
TCATCCGGGGCTACATCGTCAACCGCTTCCGCGGCGACCCGCGCCTGTTCGACGACGCCCATCCGATCCTCGCGGCGCGCACCGGGCTCGCCAATCTCGGGGTGGTGCCGTGGTTCGACGACGCCTGGCGGCTGCCGGCCGAGGACGTGCTCGACCTCGAGCGCGGCGGCGGTCACGGCGCCGGCGCCGGCTTCAAGATCGCGGTGCCGCGCACGCCGCGGATCGCCAATTTCGACGATCTCGACCCGTTGGCCGCCGAGCCCGGCGTCGAGGTCGAGATCGTGGCGCCGGGCCGAGCTCTGCCGGGCGACGCCGCTCTGGTCCTGCTCGCGGGCTCGAAGGCGACCCGCAGCGACCTCGACGCCTTCAAGCGCGAGGGCTGGGACGTCGACCTCGAGGCCCATGTCCGGCGCGGCGGCCGCGTGCTGGGCTTGTGCGGCGGCTATCAGATGCTGGGCCGCCGCCTCGCCGATCCGGGCGGCGTCGAGGGGCCGCCGGGTGAGGACGCGGGATTGGGCCTGTTGGACGTCGAGACGGTGCTGGGCGGCGCCAAGACGCTCGAGCCCGTCGACGCCCGCGCCTGGCCCGACGGCCCCGCCGCCCGCGGCTACGAGATGCACGTCGGCCGCACCGACGGGCCCGACCGCGTCCGCCCGGCCTTCGCGGTGGAGGGTCGCGGCGAGGGTGCGGTCTCGCCCGACGGCCGCATCGTCGGCACCTACCTGCACGGGCTGTTCGCGGCGGACGGGTTTCGGCGCTGGCTGTTGGAAGGCTGGGGCGCGCGGGCGAGCGCGCTCGCCTTCGATCACCAAGTCGAGCGCACGTTGGACGACCTCGCCGACCATCTGGAGGCGCATCTCGATGCCGACGCGCTGCTCGCCCTCGCCCGCTGAGGCGCGGTCACGCTTCTGCCTCAATCGGCCGGCAGATTGCCGCGATCGACCAAACTCCGGGAGGACCACCGTGCATCCGACGCTTTCCCGCGGCCTCGCCGCCGCCGCACTGCTGTTCGGGGCGAGCGCCCCGCTCGCCGCCGCCGACCCCACCGTTCAGGTCGGTCCGCGGCCGCTCTTTTTGGTCAACGAGATGGCCGAAGGGCCGCTCAAGGACGAGCTGCTCGCCTGCGCCGGCGGCCCGTTCGCCCAAAGCGACTTCTCGATCGCGCATCGCGGCGCGCCGCTGATGTTCCCCGAGCACACCCGGCAATCCTACATGGCCGCGGCGGTGATGGGCGCCGGCGTCCAGGAATGCGACGTCACCTTCACCGCCGACCGCGAGCTCGTCTGCCGGCACTCGCAGTGCGACCTGCACACCACCACCGACATCCTGGCGATCCCCGAGCTGGCGGCGAAGTGCACCGAGCCCTTCACCCCCGCGACCGCGGACGCCGAGGCCTCGGCGACATGCTGCACCAGCGACATCACGCTGGCCGAATACCGCCGGCTCACCGGCAAGATGGACGCCTTTGACCCGACGGCGACCACCGTCGAGGACTATCTCGGCGGCACGGCGCCCTGGCGCACCGAGCTCTACGCCTCGCAGGGCGAACTCCTCACCCACGCCGAGTACGTCGAGATGACGCAGGCGCTGGGCCTGAAATTCACCCCCGAGCTCAAGAGCCCGAGCGTGGCGATGCCCTATCAGGGCGACTACACCCAGGCGGACTACGCCCAGCAGCTCGTCGACGACTACAAGCAGGCGGGGATCCCGGCCGCGGACGTCTATCTGCAGTCGTTCGACCTGGACGACGTGCGCTACTGGATCGAGAACGAGCCGGAATTCGGCGCGCAGGCGGTCTATCTCGACGGCCGCTACGACCTCGACGGCTTCGATCCGATGGACCCGGCCACGCACGAGCCCTCGATGGCGGCGCTCGCCGAGATGGGCGTCAACATCGTGGCACCGCCGCTGTGGATGCTGATGACCGTCGACGACGCCGGCGCGATCGTGCCCTCGCCCTACGCCGAGGCGGCGACGGCGGCCGGGCTCGACCTCATCGCCTGGTCGTTCGAGCGCTCGGGCCCGCTCGCCCAGGACGGCGGCTGGTACTACCAGTCGATCGACGAGGCGGTCGCCGGCGACGGCGACATGATGCCGGTGCTCGACGTGCTGGCACGCGATGTCGGCGTCATCGGCATCTTCTCCGACTGGCCGGCCACGGTCACCTACTACGCCAACTGCACGGGCCTCGACTGAGCGCGCGGCCGTTCAACGCGCCACGGCCAGGAGGGCGGCCGCCACCAGGGCGGTGACGGCCGCCCACAGCCGCCACAGGAGGGCGAGCGCCGCGCGGATGTCGCCCGCGCCGAGCTCGCGCCGCCCGGCGGCATGGATCCGGTCGTCCTCGACCACGCCCGACGGGTAGACCCGCGGGCCCGCGAGGGCGACGTCGAGGGTGAGCGCCACCGCCGCCTCCGGCCAGCCGGCGTTGGGCGAGCGGTGCTTGGCGGCCTCGCCGGCCAACCGCGGCAGCCGACCGGGGCGGCCGCCGACCACCAGCAAGAGCGCGCCGGTGAGCCGCGCCGGCGCCCGGTTGACGGCGTCGTCGAGCTTCGCGGCCGGGCGCCCGAAGTCGCGGTAACGCGCCGAGCGGTAGCCCACCATGCTGTCGAGCGTGTTGATGGCCTTGTAGGCGCAAAGGCCGACGGGCCCGAGCACGAGCCACCAGAACAGCGGCGCCGTGACGCCGTCGGAGACGTTCTCGGCGGCGGATTCGATCGCCGCGCGCGCCACGCCCGCGGCGTCGAGCGCGGTCGGGTCGCGGCCGACGATGCGGCCGACCGCCGCGCGGCCGGCATCGAGGCCTTGGTCGAGACCGGCGGCGACGGCGCCGACGTGCTCGACCAGGCTGCGGTGGGCGATCAGCGTGCTCGCCAACCCGCCGGCGACGAGCCAGCCGGCGGGCCCGAGCCACAACAGCGGCGTGACGGCGAGCCCGACCGCGCCGGCTACGGCGAGCGTCGCCGCCACCAGTCGCCGCCCGGCGCGACCGCGGGCAGATCGGAAGAGCACACG
>CAZCVH010000314.1:0-3016 GCA_964502115.1 uncultured Geminicoccaceae bacterium | reverse complement strand
CTAGATATCGAGATTGACGACGGCGAGGGCGTTGTCTTGGATGAATTCGCGGCGGGGGTCGACGACGTCGCCCATCAGGGTGGTGAAGATGGCGTCGGCCTCGTCGGCGTGCTCGACGCGGACCTGGACCAGCGAGCGGGCGGTGGGGTCGAGGGTGGTCTCCCAGAGCTGCTCGGGGTTCATCTCGCCCAAGCCCTTGTAGCGCTGGATGGTGAGGCCGCGCCGGCCCTCCTTGGTGATGGCGGCGATCAGCGAGCGCGGACCGAAGATCGCCGTGGCGTGGTCCTTGCGGCGCAAGTGCAGGTCGGCGCGGACGAGCTCCGGCGCTTCGGTGAGGGCCTGCGCCAAGCGGCGGCCCTCGCCCGAGCGGAAGAGCGCGGTCTCGACGCGCCAGTCGTCGCGGCGCTCGTCGCGGGTGCGGTGAAAGCGTAGGGCGGCGCCGGCGACATCGACCGTCCAGCGGCCCTCGCCGGCGGCGCTGAGGCGGCGGGCGACCTCCTGGGCCAGCGCCAGAAGCTCGGTGTCGTCCGGCTCGCCGCGGTCGCCGAAGGCGCCGCTGATGGCGAGCGCCTCGATCACCTCGGGCGGCGCCTTCTGGGCGAGGTTGTGGATCAGCTCGTTGGCGCGGCGGGCGTGGGCGACGAGCTCGCGCAGGCGCGCCGCCGCAACCGGCTCGCCCGCGATCTCGAGGACGGCGTCGGCGAGACCGCCGTCCAGGAGATGGCGCTCGAGCGCCGCCTCGTCCTTCAGGTAGGTCTCCTTCTGGCCCCGCTTGACTTTGAAGAGCGGCGGCTGGGCGATGTAGAGATAGCCGCCCTCGATGATCGCCGGCAGGTGGCGGTAGAAGAAGGTCAACAGAAGCGTGCGGATGTGCGAGCCGTCGACGTCGGCGTCGGTCATCACGACGATGCGGTGATAGCGCAGCTTGGCGATGTCGAAGTCGTCGCCGATGCCGGTGCCGAGCGCGGTGAGGAGCGTGCCGATCTCCTGGCTGGAGAGCACCTTGTCGAGCCGCGCCCGCTCGACGTTCAAGATCTTGCCGCGCAGCGGCAGGATGGCCTGAAAGCCGCGGTCGCGGCCCTGCTTGGCGGAGCCGCCGGCGCTGTCGCCCTCGACGATGAAGAGCTCCGACTTCTCGGGGTCGCGCTCCTGGCAGTCGGCGAGCTTGCCGGGCAGGTTGGCGACGTCGAGGGCACCCTTGCGGCGGGTGAGCTCGCGCGCCTTCCTGGCCGCCTCGCGCGCGGTCGCGGCTTCGACCACCTTGGCGATCACCAGCTTCGCCGCCTGCGGCGTCTCCTCGAACCAGCGCGCGAGGCCCTCGCCGACGACGTTCTGCACGATCGGCTGGACCTCGGAGCTCACCAGCTTGTCCTTGGTCTGCGCGGAGAACTTCGGATCCGGCATCTTGACCGACAGCACGCAGGTGAGCCCCTCGCGGGCGTCGTCGCCGGTGAGCGTCGCCTTCTGCGCCTTCTGGTTGCCGCTGGCCTGGGCGTAGCTGTTGACCGCGCGCGTCAGCGCGGCGCGGAAGCCCGCGAGATGGCTGCCGCCGTCGCGCTGCGGGATGTTGTTGGTGAAACAGAGCATGGTCTCGTGGTAGCCGTCGTTCCACTCGAGCGCGCATTCGACGACCAGCCCGTCGCGCTCGCCCTTCAAGACGATCGGGGGCTGAAAGAGCGGCTGCTTCTTGCGGTCCTGGTAGGCGACGAAGGCCTCGACCCCGCCCTCGTAATAGAGTTCCTCCTCGACCGGCGCCTCGCCGCGCTCGTCGCGCAGGCGGATGCGCACGCCCGAATTCAAGAAGGCGAGCTCGCGCAGGCGATGCTCCAGGGTCTGGTAGTTGAAGCGGGTGTCGCTGAAGACGGCGATCGACGGCATGAAGGTGAGCCGGGTGCCGCGCCGCCCGGGCGTCGCCTCCATCTCGGCGAGCGGCGCCACCGGGTGCCCGCCATCCTCGAACCTCATGTGGTAACGGTGGTCGTCGCGCCAGACGTCGAGGTCGACCCAGTCCGACAAGCCGTTGACCACCGAGATGCCGACGCCGTGGAGCCCGCCCGAGACCTTGTAGGAACTCTGGTTGAACTTGCCGCCGGCGTGGAGGCGGGTCATGATGACCTCGGCCGCCGAGACGCCCTCCTTGGCGTGGAGGTCGACCGGGATGCCGCGGCCGTCGTCGGTGACGGTCACCGAGCCGTCCTGGTTGAGTACCACCTCGACGGTGGTGGCGTAGCCGGCGAGGGCCTCGTCGATGGCGTTGTCGACGACCTCGAAGACCATGTGGTGCAGGCCCGAGCCGTCGTCGGTGTCGCCGATGTACATGCCCGGCCGGCGACGCACGGCCTCGAGCCCCTCGAGCACCTGGATCGAGGTGGAATCGTAAGCCGGTTCGCTGGTCTCAGACATCTCGCAGCACTCTCGCTTGATCGACGCGCAGGAACTGGGCGTGGCCGCGCAGCGCCTCGAAGCCGTCGGGTTCGGTGCCGGTGAGCCACGCCTGCGCGCCGAGGGCGCGGAGCTCGCCGGCCAGTTCGCGCCGCCGCCGGCGGTCGAGATGGGCGCCCACCTCGTCGAGCAGCACCAGCGGCAACCGCCCGGCGCGGTCGCGGAAGAGCCGGCACTCGGCCAGCACCAGCCCCACCAGCAGCGCCTTTTGCCGGCCGGTCGACACCTGGCCGGCGGTCGCCTCGAGCTCGACGTCGGTGATGTCGAGATCGCTGCGATGGGGGCCGTGGCGGGCGCCACCGGTGGCGGCGTCGTCGGCGCGCGACGCGGCGAGGCGGCGGGCGAAGCGATCCTCCACCGCCAGCGCCGGCTCGGCCGCCAGCTCGGTTTCGACCTCGCCGCGCACCGCGAGCGCGGCCAGCGGGAAGGGCGAGTGCGCTTCGGCGAGGCGGGCGTTGAGCTCGGCGGTGACCTCCAGGCGCGCCGCCGCGACCGCCCCGCCGGCGGCGGGCGCCCGCCCCTCCAGGGCGTCGAGCCAGACAGATCGGGAGAACGTCGTGTAGGGGAAGAGGGG
>CAZCVH010000313.1:0-3021 GCA_964502115.1 uncultured Geminicoccaceae bacterium | reverse complement strand
CTCGCGGCCGAGGAGGACGCGGCGGATCTCGGCTCAAAGCAGCACCAGCGTCGCCGCGCCGAGGAAGGTGAAGAAGCCGAAGACGTCGGTGATCGTGGTGACGAACACCGCCGAGGCCACCGCCGGGTCGATCTTGAGCCGCTGCAGCGCCAGCGGGATCAACACGCCCACGAACGCCGAGAAGGCGAGGGTGACGAACAGCGCGAGGCCGAAGACGAGGGCGAGCTCGGGGTAGCCGAACCAGACCAGCGCCACGATCGCGCCGACGACGAGAAACGTGGTGCCGTGGGCGAGGCCGACGACGACCTCCTTGCGCAGCACCCGCGAGGCGTTGGCGGCGGTGATCTCGCCGGTGGCGAGGCCGCGCACCATGATGGTGAGCGTCTGCGAGCCGCAATTGCCCCCCATCGAGGCGACGATCGGCATCAGCACCGCGAGCGCGACGATGGCTTCGATCGAGGCCTCGAACTGGGCGATGACCGAGGCGGCGAGCATCGCGGTGGCGAGGTTCACCACCAGCCAGGGCTGACGCTTGCGGATGGTGGAGGCGAGCGGCCGCAGGGTGTCGCTCTCCGACACACCGCCGAGCTTGAGGATGTCCTCCTCGGCCTCCTCCTCGATGACGTGGACGATGTCGTCGACCGTGATGACGCCGATGAGCCGGCCGCGCTCGGCCACCACCGGCGCCGACACCAGGCCGTATTTGCGGAACATGCGGGCCACCTCTTCCTGGTCGTCGTGGGCGTGGACGAGGTGCAGATCCTTGGTGCGCAGCTCGCGCAAGGGCGTCGAGCGCACGCTCCTGACCACCATCGACAGCGGGATCGAGCCCACCGGCTCGAAGCGGGGGCTGACCAGGTAGATGTCGTAGAAATCGTCGGGCAGTTCGGGATGGTGCCGCAGATAGTCGATGGCCTGGCCGACCACCCAGTAGTCCGGCAGCGCCACGAACGCCCGCTGCATCAGCCGGCCCGCCGAGTCCTCGGCGTATTGCAGGCTCTTTTCGACTTCCTGGCGTTCGCTGAGCGGGAGCGCGGCGAGGACCTGGAGCTGTTGGGCGTCGTCGAGCTCTTCGAGGAAGTCGATGGCGTCGTCGGTCTCGAGGCGGGCGAGCGCGGTGGCGGTGCGCTCGGCACCCAGCGAGCGCACCAGATCGGCGCGGAACTCCTCGTCGACATAGCTCAGGAATTCGGGATCGAGCGCGTCCTCGAGCCGGTCGACGAAGGCGCTGCGGAGTTCGTTCGCGAGGTAGCGCAGGAACTCGGCCTGGTCCGCCGGGTGCAGCGCGCCGATGCGGGTGCGCACACGCTCGGGGGCGTCGGCGGCGAGCGCGACCTCGACCTCGGCGAGCAGCGTCTCGTCGACGCCGGCGGCGTCTTCGGCCATGCGCGGTTCTCCCAAGGGGTCGAAGGGGTGCCCGCGGGACGGCGGCGGCCCGCGAGGCGACGCAATCTGCGCCGGGTCGTGGCGGGCGATCAAGCGTCGCGGCGGGCTTGCGCGGCCGCGTTGCCGGCCCCATCCCCTAAATGGCAACTCTGTCGCGGTAGCGATGCACTCGGGAGAAGATGGTGCGGCCGAGAAGACTCGAACTTCCACCCCGTTGCCGGGACAGCGACCTCAACGCTGCGCGTCTACCAATTCCGCCACGGCCGCACGCGGGCGGGGCATCCCCGCCGCTGACGGCGGAGAGATAAAACATGGCATCGGGGCTTGCAAGCGCGCAACCGGCGCCCGTCGTCTGGGAGGTGGCCGCCGGGCGCGTCGACTATGCCGCCGCGGTCGAGCGCATGGAGCGCGAGGCCCGGGCCATCCGCGCCGGCACCGCGCCGGAGCGGGTCTGGCTGCTCGAGCACGACCACGTCTACACCGCCGGCACCAGCGCCGCGGCCGACGAGCTCTTGGACACCCGCGGCGTGCCGGTTCACCGCAGCGGCCGCGGCGGTCGCTTCACCTACCACGGCCCCGGTCAGCGGGTAGGCTACGTCATGCTCGACCTCAAACGGCGCAAGCCCGACGTCCGGGCCTATGTGCAGGCGCTGGAGGACTGGCTGATCGCCGCGCTGGCCCGCCTGGACGTCGTCGGCGAGCGTCGCGCCGGGCGGATCGGCATCTGGGTCGAGGTCCCCGGTGGCGAGGCCAAGATCGCCGCCGTGGGGGTGCGGCTCAAGCGTTGGGTGAGTCTGCACGGGGTCGCTTTGAACGTCGACCCCGAGTTGGAGCGCTTCGCCGGGATCGTGCCCTGCGGCATCCGCGATTTCGGGGTGACCTCGCTGGCGGCGCTGGGGCGGCCGAGCGCGCCGGCCGTGGTCGACGCCGCCCTCGAAGCGGCCTTTTTGGAGCTGTTCGGCGGTCCGCTTCGTCGCCCCGAGCTCGCCGCGCCGCCGGCCGCGGTGGATTTCGAGCCGCTGCGACGCTAAGTAAAAGGCTGGGATGACAAAGAAGGTCGCGCCATGAAGTTAGCTCTCGCCGGTCCCGCCGCGGGCCTCGCGCTGCTGCTCGCGGCGGGAGACGTCGTGGCGGGTTGCAGCGACCCCCCGGCTCCCGGGGTGGACTACGGCCGTTGCCAGCTCGACGGCAGCGATCTCGCCGGCGTCGACCTCACCGGCGCCGATCTGCGCTACGCCTCCTTCAAGCGCGGCGATCTCTCCGAGGCGGTGCTCGTCGACGTCCGCGCCCGCAAGACCAAGTTCGTCTCCGCGACCCTGCGAGATACCCGCTTCGACGACGCCTCGCTGTTGGAGACCGATTTCACCGGCGCCGATCTGCAAGGTGCCTCCTTTCGCGGCGCCAATCTCTACAAGACGCGCTTCTTCCGTGCCGATCTGCGGGGCGCGGACTTCACCGGCGCGCAACTGCGCGACACGGATTTTCTGCACGCCCGGCTCGCCGGCGCCACCTGGGTCGACGGCGAGACCACCTGCGGCGAAGGCTCGATCGGGCGCTGCACGCCGGCGCGCGAGCCGAAGGCCGACGCCCGCGCCGCGCCGGCGCCGGCGCCGGGGGGATAGCCGGCGGCGAGCG
>CAZCVH010000312.1:0-3023 GCA_964502115.1 uncultured Geminicoccaceae bacterium | reverse complement strand
AGCCGCGCCCCGGGTTCGGCCCGGGCGGTTCGCAGGCGCGGCGCAAAGCCTCCGGGTGCGGGCTGCCGCAGGGCCCGCCGGCGCGCGGCGAGACGCCACCCTCGTCTAAGCCGCGCGCAGAAGCGGCTGGGCGGGCTGGGCCACCAGCCGGGCGAGGCCGAGCAGGCCGGCGCCGACGGTGAGCGCCATCGCGAGAACGAAGATGACGAGGATGGTGCCGCCCGCGAGCACGAAGGGCAGATCGAGCGCGAAGCGGGCGATCGCCCAGCCGCCGCCGGCGCCGAGGAGCACCCCGGCAAGGGCGGCGAGCGCGCCTGTGGCGGCGTGCTCGACCAAGAACGTCCGCGCCAGGTCGGCGCGGCGTGCGCCCAGCGCCTTCAAGATCGCCGCGGCGTAGCGTTGGCGCGCCCGCACCGCGGTCAGGCCGGCGGCCAGCACGATCAGCCCCGAGGCCAAAGTGAGGCCGGCGACGGCGAAGACCGCGGCGCGGACCCGCTGGAGCACCTCGCCGACGGCCGCGATGGCCTCGTCGATGCGCACCGGCGTCACGGTCGGCAGCGTCTCGCCGAGCGCGTCCAGCAGTGCCGGGCGGGCGGCATCGCCGACGTCGACCGAAGCGATGAAGCTGTGCGGTGCGCGCTCCAAGAGACCGGGGCTGAAGGTGAACAAAAAGATGAGCTCGCCGCTGGCGGGGTCGATATCGGGCCGCAGTGCGGCGATCTCGGCCTCCACGACGCGGCCGAGCACGTTGAACGACAGCGTGTCGCCGACGCCGACGCCGTAGCCGCGCGCGGTCTCGTCCTCGACCGCCACCAGCGGCGGGCCGTCGTAATCGGACGGCCACCACGCGCCCGCCGTCGGCTCTTCGCCCGGCGGCGGCGCCGCCGACCAGGTGATGGCGCGGTCGCGGCGCAGCGTCCATTCCACCTCGGGGGCGATCTCGGCCTGCTCCACCGGCGTGCCGTCGATCCGCACGATGCGCGCGCGCAGATAGGGCGCGATCTCCATCAGCCGCGCGTCGCCCGCGCCCCCGACGATGTCGACGAAGCGCTCCTTCATTCCGGGCTGGATGTCGAGAAACAGCGTCGACGGCACCCGCTCCGGCAGCCGCGCGCCGATCTCGGCGTTGATGACGCGCCCCGTCTGGCCGACGACGGTCAACAAGGCGAGGCCGAGCGCGAGGGCGAGGACGGTGGGCGTGGTCTCGCCGCCGGGCCGCGCGATCTCGCGCAGCGGCAGGCGCAGCTTGGGCGGCGCCACCGCGGCGAGACGGCCGGCGCCGCGCTGCAGCGCCACCACCAGGGCGAACAGGAGCGCCGCCCCGCCGACGACGCAGCCGATCACGATGGCGGCGAGGCGGGCGTCGTCGGCGGTCAGCACGACCAGGCCGACGAGCGCGAGCCCGAGCCCGGCGACGGCGAGCCGGTCGCGGCGGGTGGCCGGCGCGTCGTCGCTCGCGCCGCCGCGGAACAGACTGGCCGGCGACACCCGCCGCGCCATGGCGAGCGGCAGCCAGATCGAGGCGGCGAGCACCAGCGCGCCGATGGCGGCGGCGGTCGCCAGCGCCGCCGGGGCGAAGGGGTGCTCGATCGTCACCGGAAGGATGCTGGTCGGCACGAAGCGCAACGCCAGCGGCGCCAGCGCGCCCAGGACGAGCCCCGTCGTCACCCCGGCGGCGCCGAGCCCGGCCAGCTGCACGGCGTAGAGCCCGATCACGCCGCGCGGGCGGCCGCCGAGGGCGCGCAGCGTCGCCATCGTCGCCAGCTTGCCGGCGAGATGGGTACGCGCGGCGAGCGCGATGCCGAGCCCGCCGGTGGCGAGCGCCGCCAGGCTGGCGAGGGTGAGGAAGGTGGCGAGCCGGCCGACGAGGCGCTCGATGGTCGGCTGCGCCGCGCCCGCGCTCTGCACCTCGAAGCGGGCATCGCCGCGTTGCGCACGCAACCGCGCCGCGTAGGCCTCGGCGTCCGTCGCCGGCGGCAGCGCGATGCGCAGGGCGTAGCGGGCGACGTTGCCGCGGCGAAGGATGCCCGCCTGCTCGACGTCGCCCAGATCCGCGACGACGCGCGGGCCGATCTGAAAGCCGCCGCCCGAGCGGTCGGGCTCGGCCGCGAGCACGGCGCGCACGGTGAAGCTCTTGTCGCCGATCGTGACCTGGTCGCCGCGGTCGAGGCCGAGCCGCTCGAGCACGCCCGGGGCGACGGCGACGCCGGTGTCGGCGAGGGCGTCGGCGAGCGGCATCGCCGGCTCGAGACGGACCTCGCCGTAGAGCGGGTAGCCGTCCTCGACGCCCTTCAGCGCGACGGTGAGGTCCTCGCCCGTCGGGCCGGTGAGGATGGTCGTAGCGGTCACCACCTGCGCCGTGCGCGCCTCGGCCGGGATCAGGCCCGCCAGCTCGGCGTCGGGGATCGGCGCCCCGGTCGTGCGCAGCGCGACGTCGCCGCCGAGGAGCACCGCGGCGTCGCGCTCGAGCGCCTCGAGCACGGCCTCGCGCGCGGTGCCGACGGCGGCGAGGGTGGCGACGCCGAGCGCCAGCGCGAGCGCGATCCACAACAGGTTCGGGCTCGCCTTGAGGTCCCGCCAGGCGAGCCTGAACGCGAGGGCGGCGCTCACGCCGCGCGCTCCGCCGCGCCCGGCCGCACGAAGCGGCCGTCGGCCATGCGCACCTGGCGGTCGCAGCGGGCCGCGAGTTGGGGGTCGTGGGTGATGAGCAGGAGGGTCGCACCCTGCTCGCGCGGCAGCGCGAAGAGCATGTCGGCGACGGCGCGGGCGGTCTCGCCGTCGAGATTGCCGGTGGGCTCGTCGGCCAGCACCAGCCGCGGCTCGGCGACGAGCGCGCGGGCGAGCGCCACGCGCTGCTGCTCGCCGCCGGAAAGCTGGCTCGGGCGGTGGTCGGTGCGGTGATCGAGCCCGACGCGCTCCAAGGCGGCGCGGGCGTGCGCCGTGGCCTGGCGGTCGCCCGCGAGTTCCAGCGGCACGGCGACGTTCTCGAGCGCGGTCAGCGTCGGGATCAGGTGAAAGCTCTG
>CAZCVH010000311.1:0-3027 GCA_964502115.1 uncultured Geminicoccaceae bacterium | reverse complement strand
GCGGTGACCTCCAGGCGCGCCGCCGCGACCGCCACGCCGGCGGCGGCCGCCCGCCGCTCCAGGCCGTCGAGCCAGACCGGATCGCCGCCACCGTCGCGCAGCAGCCGGGCGCGTTCGCGCACCAGATGCTCGTAGAGCGCGAGCTGGCGGGCGTGGGCCGGATCGCCCGCCTGCACCAGCCGATCGAGCAGCCGGCGCCGCGCCGAGGTGCCCTCGACGAACAGCCGGTCCATCGCCGGGGTCAGCCACACCGCGCCGGTGACGTCGGCGAGCGCCGCCGGACCCGAGCGCGCGACGCCGTCGACCTGCACGACCCGCCGCTCGCTCTCGGGATCCAGCGCGGTGCCGACCTCGACGACGCCGTCGGGGGTCGAAAAGCGGCCGTGGACCGCGAACGGGGCGTCGCCCGCACGGCCGAGCTCCTTGAGCGGGGCGCGGCGCAAGCCCCGCCCCGGGGCCAACAGCGACAGCGCCTCGAGGAGGTTGGTCTTGCCGGCACCGTTGGGGCCGGTGAGCACGCAGCTCGTCGGCTCGAGGTCGAGCCCGAGTGCGGCGTAGTTGCGAAAGGCACGGAGCGCGAGCTTGGTGGCGGCCACGCGCGCCGACGCCTCGCGCGCCGCCGGCTCCGCCGCGGCGGCGGTGGGCATCAAACCCGCATCGGCATGAGCACGAAGACGGTGCCGCTGTCGCCCGGATCGCGCACGAGCGTCGGCGCCGCCGGGTTGGCGATGTCGAGTTCGAGCGTATCCCCCGAAATCTGCTGGAGCATGTCCAGGATATAGCGAGCGTTGAAGCCGATTTCGATGGCATCGTCGGTGTAGCCGGCGTCGAGCTCGTCCTGACCGCGCCCGGCCTCCGAGCTCACCGCCGAGATCGTCATCTTGCCCGCCTCCAGGCTGAGCTTGACCGCGCGGCTCTTCTCGGTGGCGATGGTCTGCACCCGGTCGACGGCCTCGGCGAGGGCGGTGCGCTCGACCACGGCGCGCTTGTCGTTGGCCTGCGGGATGACCCGCTCGTAGTCCGGAAAGGTGCCGTCGATCAGCCGCGAGGTCAGCGTGGCGTCGCCGACGCGGGCCTGGATCTTGCTGGCCGACAGGCTGAGGTGCACCGTTTGCGCGCCCTCGACGAGCTTTCTGAGTTCGTTGACGGCCTTGCGCGGCACGATGATCGACGGCACGCCCTCGACGCCTTCGGGCAGGTCGGTCTCGACCCGGGCGAGGCGGTGGCCGTCGGTGGCGACGGCGCGCAGGCGCACCGCCCCACCGCTCTCCACGGTGTGGAGATAGAGCCCGTTCAGATAGTACCGCGCCTCCTCGGTGGACATGGCGAAACGCGTCTTGTCGATCAGCCGGACGAGCTCGGCACCGCTCATCTCGAAGCTGCGCTCGAAGCCCTCGGCGTTCATCGCCGGAAAGTCGTCGGCCGGCAGGGTCGGCAGGTCGAAGAAGCCGCGGCCCGCCGCGACGTGGGCTTCGGCGCGCTCGGGATCCTTCACCACCTGCACGCTGGCGCCCTCTCGCATCTTGCGGACGACGTCGAAGAGACGGTGGGCCGGCAGGGTCGTGGCCCCGGCGCGCAACACCTCGGCGGGCGTCGTCTCGTGCAGGGTGAGCTCCAGATCGGTCGCGATCAGACCGAGCCGGCCCTCGGCGGCGTCGAGGCGGACGTTGGCGAGGATCGGGATGGTCGTGCGCCGTTCGACCACGTTCTGGGCGTGGTTCAAGAGGGCCAGAAAGGCGGACCGTTCGATGGTGAACTGCATCGGCGGCGGGTCGTCCTCGCGAGCGTCGGGATCGATGGCGGCGGCGCCGCGCCGGGGGCGACCGCCCCACGGCCGTCGAGCATAGCAGAGTTGGCGCCGAAGACAGCGATTTTCCTGCGGTTCAGCCCTGCAGGCGGCGGCGCAGGCTCTCGACGTCGCGCGCCAGCCCGTCGTCCTCGGCGAGGAGCTCGTCGACCTTCTTCACCGCGTGCATGACGGTGGTGTGGTCGCGGCCGCCGAAGCGCCGACCGATCTCCGGCAGCGAGCGCGGCGTGAGCTGCTTGGCGAGATACATCGCCACCTGCCGCGGCCGCGCCACCACCCGTGAGCGCCGCTTGGACTGCATGTCCGCGAGCTTCAAGCTGTAATGGGCGACGACCGCCTTTTGGATCTCCTCGATGGTGATCCGCTTCTCGTGGGCGCGCAGCACGTCGCGCAGGACGTCCTGCGCCGTCTCCATGCTCAACGGCCGGCCCAGCAGCGTCGACTGGTGCACCACGCGGTTGAGCGCGCCCTCGAGCTCGCGAACGTTCGAGGTGATGCGCTCGGCGAGGAACTGCAAGAGCTCGTCCGGCACCGCGACGTTGGGGATCTTGGCCGCCTTGGTCTGCAGGATGCCCAGCCGCAGCTCGTAGGAGGTCGGGTGGATGTCGGCGACCAGCCCCCAGGAGAGCCGCGAGCGCACCCGCTCCTCCAGGTCCTCCAAGGCCGAGGGGCTGCGGTCGGCCGAGATGACGATCTGCGAGCCCCGCTCGATCAGCTCGTTGAAGGTGTGGAAGAACTCCTCCTGCGTGTTGTTCTTGCCGCCGATGAACTGGACGTCGTCGACCATCAACAGATCGACCGAGCGGAACAGGTCCTTGAAGCCCAGGGTCGAGTTGGTCGTCAGCGCCCGGACGAACTGGTACATGAACTTTTCGGCGGAGAGGTAGACGACACGGCGCGACGGGTCCTGACGGCGGACCTCCCAGGCGATGGCGTGCATCAGGTGGGTCTTGCCGAGGCCGACGCCGCTGTAGAGGAAGAGCGGGTTGAACGGCGGCCGGTCGGAGGCGGCGACGCGCTTGGCGGCGGCGAAGGCGAAGTCGTTGCTCTTGGCGACGACGAAACTGTCGAAGGTGAAGCGGGGATCGATCGGCGCGGAGTAGGCGTCGAGGAGCGCCTCCTCCTCCTCGCTGCGGGACGGCGCCGCGGGCCGCGCGGGTTCCGCCGCCCCTGCCGCCGCCCCTGCCGAGCCCGGCCGCGGTTCCGGCGTCGCCGCCGCG
>CAZCVH010000310.1:0-3029 GCA_964502115.1 uncultured Geminicoccaceae bacterium | reverse complement strand
TCTCCATCAACCAGTCGGGCGTGGTCGAGGTGAAGTTCAAGGGTGAAGTCGATACGGTCGAGGTCGGTCGCATCGAGCTCGCCACCTTCGTCAACCCGGTCGGGCTGGAAGCGATCGGCAACAACATGTTGCTCGAGACGACGGCCTCGGGGCCCGCCACCATCGGGGCGCCGGGCACCGAGAACGCCGGCCCGGTGCTGCAGGCGTTCCTGGAGAGCTCCAACGTCGACCCCGTGACCGAGATGACGACGCTGATCACCGCGCAGCGCGCCTACGATCTTAACTCCAAAGTGATCAAGGCGGGCGATGAGATGATGGCGACGGTCACACAGTTGAGGTGAACCATGCCCCGGCGCGCCCGCCGGCTCTGCGCCGCCGTCCTCGTCCTCGCCGCCCCGCTGATCGCGCCGGCGATGGCGCTGGAGCTGGCGCCCGGTCAGGACTTCGACCGCAGCGCGGCCGAAGGTCTCCTCGGTCCGCCGCTCGCCCGCGCGCTCGGCGCCGAGAAGGTCCGCGTGTTCGTCGAGACGCCGCGGCTGCCGCTCGGCAACCCCTATCCCGACGTCTCCACGCTCGCGGTCGCCGACATCCATCCGACGACGGACGACGGCTTCGTCGCGGCGGTCACCATCACCGTCGGCGAGCGGACGCCCATGGAGCTGGTGCTGCGCGGGCGGGCCGACCGTCTGGTCGGCGTGCCGGTACCCAAGGGCCGCCTCGCCGCCGGCAGCCGCCTGGAGGCGGACGCCTTCGAGACCCGTTGGCTACCCGAGCGCCGGGTGCGCGGGCAATGGGTGCGCCGGCTCGCCGCCCTCGACGGCCGCGAGGCCCACCGCGTGCTGCTCGCCGGCCAGCCGGTGGCGAAGCAGGCGATCGGCGCCCGCCGGCTGGTGCGGCGCGGCGAGCGGGTCAGCCTGATCTTCCGCGACGACGGGCTGCGGCTGGAGGCCAGCGGCACCGCCCGCGGTGACGCCGGCATGGGCGAGGCCGTCGAGGTCAAGAACGACCGCTCGGGAACCGTCGTGACCGGGCGCGTCCGCGCCGCCGGCCGCGTCCATGTGGAGGAGCCCCGATGATGCGCCGCCTCACCCCCGCCGCGGCCGCCGTCGCGGCGCTCGCGCTCGCCGGCTGCAACGCCGGCGACCGGCTCCGCGACGTCGGACGAACCCCGGACCTGTCGCCGATCGAGAACCCACAACGGAGCGAGGGCTACCAGCCGGTCTCGATGCCGATGCCACCGCCGGAGCCGCAGAGCCCGACCCAGTCGAACTCGCTCTGGCGCACCGGTGCGCGCGGCTTCTTCAAGGACCAGCGGGCGCGGCGCGTCGGCGACATCCTCACCGTCGAGGTCACCATCCAGGACGAGGCCCGGCTCAACAACCGAACGACGCGCTCGCGCGACAACAGCGACAACCTCGGCATCGGCGGGCTCTTCGGCGGCGAGCAGGTGCTCGACACCGCGCTCGCCGACAGTTTCGAGCCCGAGGCCGCGGTCGATCTGTCGAGCTCGATGTCCAACCAGGGCCGGGGCAGCGTCTCCCGCGACGAGGAGATCGAGCTCCAGGTCGCCGCGGTCATCGTCCAGGTGCTGCCCAACGGCAACCTCGTCATCGACGGTCGTCAGGAGGTCCGGGTGAACTTCGAAAAGCGCGAGCTGATCATCGGCGGCATCGTCCGGCCCGAGGACGTCAGCCCGACCAACACCATCCCGCACGACCAGATCGCCGAGCTGCGCGTCGCTTACGGCGGCCAAGGCCAGATCAGCGACGTTCAGCAGCCGCGCTACGGCTCGCAGGTGCTCGACATCCTGCTACCGTTTTGAGCGCGTCCCACCCGGACGAACCCACCCTCACACCCCGGCCGGCCGCCCACGGGCACGATGCCCCGGGTGGCCGGGCGGGGGTCGTGCGGGAGGCTCGGTCCACGTGAACGGGAAGCGTTCTAGCCCTCGGGCCAGGCCGTGCAGCGCAGCGCCCGGCCGCCGAGGCGCTCGAAGCTGCGCTCGCGGCAGGTCAGCACCAGCACCTGCACCACCTCGCCGGCGAGGGTGAGCGCATCGAACATGCGCTCGATGCGGCGATCGTCCGAGAAGACGATGGCGTCGTCGAGAACCACCGGCATGTCGCGGCCGCGCTCGGCCATCAGCGTCGCGAAGCCGAGGCGGGTCAGGATCGAGAGCTGCTCGCGGGTGCCGCCGCTGAGGCGCGCGAGGTCGTCGATGCGCTCGCCGCGGGTGAGTGTCGCCGGCGCGAAGTCGGGCGCGAGCGCCAACTCGGCGTCGGGCAGCACCGCGCGCACGAGCGGGCGCAGGCGGGCGAGCACCGGCGCGGCGTAGCGTTCACGGGCGGTGCGCTCGGCCTCCTCGAGGGCCGCGACGAGAGCGTCGAGAGCCGCGACGTGGGCGGCGAAGGCCTCGTCGCGGCGAGCCCAGAACAAGCGCTCCTCGCGGGCGGCGGCCAGCTCTTCGTCGAGGCCCTCCGCCGCCGCGGCGCGCAGCTCGCCCACCAGCCCCTCGCGTTCGCGCGCGATGCGCTCGCGTTCGTCGCGGCGGTTGCGGGCGGTCTCCTGCAGGCGCCGCAGCTGCGCCTCGGCGGCGGCGACGTCGCCGGCTTCGCGCTCGGCCCGGGCGTGGGCGACGAGCGCCGCCTCGCGGGCGCTCCGCGCGGTGACGAGGCGGGCCTCGGCGGCGGCGAGGGTGTCCGGCCAATCGACCTCGGGACCCAGCTCAACGACGAGTTCGGCCCAGCGCTCGTCGAGGAGCGTCGCCTCGGAGGCGGCACGGGCGGCGTTCTCGCGCGCCGCCTGGGCCTCCTCCAGGCGCACGCGCCACGCCGCCTCGGCCTCGGCGAGCGCGCCGTACGCCGCCTCCTCCGCCGCCTCGGCGTCGGCCAGTGCCGGTGCCGCGTCGTCGCGCTCGGCGAGCCGGCGCTGCTCGACGTCGACCTCGCGGGCGAGAGCGTCGAGGCCGTCGGGGGCGAGGCGAGATCGGAAGAGCGTCGTGTAGGGAAAGAGTGTAGATCTCGGTGGTC
>CAZCVH010000309.1:0-3047 GCA_964502115.1 uncultured Geminicoccaceae bacterium | reverse complement strand
GAGCCCGCCCCGCGCCGCCGGCCTTCGACGGGCGGGCGAGCGCTCACCGGGGCGTGGTGCGGCGGCGTGGCCGACACCGATCCGCGCGGGCGACCCACAGCGTCGGGGCGAGGCGACCGCCGAAGGCGTCGCCGACGTCGCGGGCCGCGCGCGCCGGTCAGGGCGTCCAGGCGTGCACCGCGGCGCCGCCCTCGAGCTCGGCGCTATCGGGGGCGTCGACGGGCGGCTCGGCGCGTTCGGGCCGCGGCCCCTCGGCGTAGAGCAGCACGATGCTGATGCGGCGGTTGCTCGCCGCCAGCGGATCCGCCGGGGCGTGCAGCTCGGTGGCCGCCTTGCCGGTGACGCGGGCGAGGCGGTCCTCGTCGAGCCCGGCCGCGACCAGCACCTTGCGCGCCGCGTTCGCCCGCGCCGCCGACAGCGTCCAGTTGTCGCCGAGGCTGCCGGAGCGAAAGCGCGCGGCGTCGGTGTGCCCGCCGATCGCCACCCGGTTGTCGACGTCGCCGACGACGTCGGCGACCTTGTCGAGCAGGGCGCGCATGTGGGCGTACATCTCGGCGCTGCCGCGCGGAAACATCGAGCGGTCGTCCTGATCGACGATCTGGATGCGCAGCCCTTCACTGCTGCGGTCGATCTCCAGATTGTCGCCGAGGCCTTCGAGTTCGGGGTCGCCGGCCATCGCCCGGCGCAGGCGGCGTTCGATCTTCGCGAACTCGCGTTCCTCGAAGGCGCGATCGGGGAGGGCGCGATCGGGAACCTCGGCGGTACGGCCCTCGTCGAGGCGGGCCTCGCCCGGCAGCTTGGCGCCGGCGTCGCTCAGGTCCTCGTAGTCCTCACCGTCCCCGTCGCCTTGGCCCTCGCCGCCGGCCTCCTCGCTCGGCAGGCCGATGACGACGCTCGGCGTACTCATCGGCGGCATGTTGAGCGGGCCCTCGATGTCGGTGACCAACCCACCTGAAAAGCCGACGCTGCCGTGCTCCGTCTTGTCGGCGGTCGTCGGCAAAAAGTAGTTCGCGATGCCGAGACGCTGCTCGTCCGTGGTGACGTTCAACAGCCACAGCAACAAGAAGAACGCCATCATCGCCGTGACGAAGTCGGCATAAGCGACCTTCCACGCGGCCGAGTGGGCGGCGGCGTGAGCTGCTTTCTTCTTTTTTTTGATGATCGGTTGGACGGCGGAACTCACGATCCCTCCGGGCGGCGGCGGCATCAGCATGGGGCGGAGGGATTGACGAAGTCTTGCGACCCGAAGCGTGGGTGGGGACCGCCGCGGGCGGATCGGAGCGCGAGGAGACGCCGCCGGTGCGGCGGATCCAACTCGAACGACGCGTCGAGGCCACACCCGGGTGCGCCCTTCCCCACCGCCGCTCGAGACGCGCAGGATCGGGCTCGCGGCCGCCCGCCTCAGTCGGTGGCGGCGTAGAACCGGACGGCCGCGACCGCGACGTCGGCGGTGAAGGGGCGACCTATGGCGACGACGCCGAGCCGGCGCAGCCGGCGCGGGTCGAACCGCGCCTCAAGGCGGTGCGGCGTGAAGTCCCGAAAGGGGAGATGAACCGTCGTCCACCCCGGCGGGGCCCGAAAGCTCTGGCGATAGGACTGCCAGGGCCGGACGACGTCGGTGGTCCGCAGGTGGAGGTTGTAGGTCTCATCGTTGCCCCGGACGTCGAGGGCGAGGCCGTGCCAGCCGCCGGCATCGACGATGCCGCCGTCGGGCCTGAGGTCGAGCGCCATCTGCACGAAGCCGCCGTTGTTCTCGAGGCTGACCTCGCCCTGGAGATGAACGGCCGGGCGCCCCGCCACCGGCTCGCGGCGCAGCGTGCCGGTCGAGCGCCCGCCCATGACAACGTCCACGATCAACTCCCAATCGGTGCGCGCCTCGGGCCCGCCCGCGTCGTCGATCACCGCCGGCGCAGTCGTCACGGTTGTCCTCCTCGACGATGGTCGATCAGCAGCTCGTGCAACAAGGGATTTGGAAAACGCCGCCGCAGCGTGATGGCGTAGAACGCCTCGTGCAGCTCGGGAAGCTGCGCCGCCTCGACCAGCCGGCCGCTCGCGAGTTCATCGGCGACGACGATCGGCGGCACCACGACGAGGCCGACGTCGGCGCGGGCGAACAGGCGCAACAGCGCCATGTCGTCGATCTCGGCGTTGAACCGCGGCCTCAGGCCGAGACGGTCGACCCAGGCGTCGAAGCCCTGGCGGATGCTGCTCGCCGCCGTCGGCACCACCAGCGGCTCGCGGGCGATCAGGTCGGCCGGCTCGCCGCCCTCGCCGACCCGTGCCGGCGTTCCGACCAGGCTCACCGGCTGGTCGTCGATGGCGTGCGCCAGCCACGGGCTGACGGCGTCGCGCGCGGGTGGGCTGTTGACCAGGACGACGTCGAAGCGGTGGGCCTCGAGCCCCGTCAGCAGGTCGGCGAGGGCGCCCGCGCGCACCACCAGCTCGACGTCGTCGCGGCCCAGGAGCGGCCGCAAGAAGGCCATCTGAAAGTTGCGCGAGAGGGTGGCGAGCGCACCCACCCGCAGCACCTGCCGCACGCCACCCGGCCCCCGGCCGAGCGTGGCCAGCAGTTCGTCGCCGGCGGCGAAGACGGCGTCGGCGTGGTCGAGGGCGATCCGGCCGGCCTCGGTCAGCTGCAGCTGCTTGCCCCGGCGTTCGAACAGGGCGTGGCCGAGCTGCGCCTCCAGCTTGTGGATCTGCACCGACAGCGCCGAGGGCGCCACGTGCAGCCGCTGCGCCGTGCGCGTCAGGTTGCCGTCGTGCGCCACCGCCCAGAAATACCGCAGGTGATTGTAGTTCAGCGTCGCCATCACATCATTCTGTAATGACGAACGATCCGTTGCAAACGTTGAATTTCAGAGGGCGAACGACGGTCGCTACGTTGGTCGTATTCCGCCCAACGGACAGGACGCGCCATGCCGCCCGCCCTCACGCTGTTACCGCTACTCGCCGTGCTGGCGCTGCTCGCGGCCTTCGTCGCCGGCGAGCGCGAGGCCGAGCGCGCGACGCTGCTGCGTCTGCCGGCGGGCACGCCGGTCGACGACGGC
>CAZCVH010000308.1:0-3047 GCA_964502115.1 uncultured Geminicoccaceae bacterium | reverse complement strand
GACGGGGCGGCGCCCGCCGCCCGCGTTCGCGACGCGACCGCGCTCGCCTGCGGTCGGCCGCGCCCGTCAGCCGTGGCGGACGCTGCCGCCCGTCTCGCGCTTGGCGCGGTAGAGCGCGACGTCGGCGCGGCGGAGCAGGATATCGGCCGAGGCGTCGCCGTCCGCGGACCACGCCACCCCGATCGACGCGCCGACGCACACCTCGACGTCGGCGACGGCGCAGGGGCGAGCGAGGCGCACGACCAGATCCTCGGCCGCGCCGACGGCGCCGGCCGCGCTCGGCCCGTCCAAGAGGACGGCGAACTCGTCGCCGCCGAGCCGGGCCGCGGCGTCGACCGCGCGCACCCGCTCCGCGATGCGTGCCGCGACCGTCTTCAACAAGAGGTCGCCAGCGGCGTGGCCGTAGCGGTCGTTCACCCGTTTGAAGCCGTCGAGGTCGAGCAGCAGCAACGCGAGCGGCACCCCGGCACGGGCCGCGCGGGCGCGCATGTGCTCGAGCCGGCTCTCGAAGAAGGCGCGGTTGGGCAGCCCGGTCAGCCGATCGTACCAGGCAAGGCGGTGGAGCTCGGCTTCGGCGCGGCGCTGGAGGGTCAGATCGAGCACGTGCAGCACGGCGTAGCGCGGCTCTTCGGCGCCACCGCGCACGAGCGTACCCGCGACCCGGTAGTGCCGGATGGCCGCGTCCGGGCCCATGGCCGTGACCTCGCGGTCGAGGATCCTATCGCCGGACCCGGCCACGCAGGCGTGCGCCGCCTCGAGGACGTCGGCGTCGATGCAGTCGAGCGCGGCGAGCTCGCGGCCGACGAGCGCGCCGACGTCCTCGCCGAGCATCAGACCCAAGGCCGGATTGGCGTCGATGATCCGCAACTCGAGGTCGAAGGTGACGATGCCGTGCGGGGCGGTTTCGAAGACGGCGCGAAAGCGGCTTTCACCCTCGGCCGGCACGACGGGCTCGCCGGCAGGGGCGTGAGCGACGTCGCGGCGGCCGCAACGAGGCGACACACGCCCGGACGATGGGGCATGGGCATCGGCGAGCGCCTTGCCCACCGCCTCGACGAGGGCTCGCGCCGTCGTCGGCTTGGCGAGCCAGCCCAGGCCGAAGCCGGTATCGTCCAGCCGCTCGCGGTGCGCGGTCAAGAAGAGCGTGGGTGTGCCGGCCCGGCGGGCGAGCTCCTCGGCGGTGGCGAGGCCGTCGGTGCCGCGGGCGAGCGTCAGGTCCACGATCGCCAGATCCGGCCGGTTCTCGCGGGCGAGACGGACCGCCTCGGGGCCCTCGGCCGCGACCGCGCAGACCTCGAAGCCGGCGTCGTCGAGCCAGTCGCACACCGTCGCGGCGAGGAGCGCCTCGTCCTCGACCACGAGAATCCGAGCCGTCCCCTGCGGCTGATCCCCCAACCATCCCCCGCGATGTCGATTTAGACGCGAGGCCACCGCCCCGCCATCAACTCACGGATATTGCCATCGATCGCCGCGTGATGTCGAGCAGCACCGTGGCGCGGAACGCGCCGCGGCCGCCGCGACCGAGACTCGTCACGTCGCGGGCGACGCCCTACGCTCGGAACCGACCCGACGAACGAGGCGCGGCTGTGGCCGAGACGGACGAGTTGGTAGCGATGTGCGCGATCGGCGCGTCGGCCGGCGGGGTGAGCGCGCTGTCGGCGCTGTTCGAGCGGCTGCGCCCGGATCTGGGCCTCGCCTACGTCGTGATCACCCATCTCCACCCCGCCCACCCGAGCCAGCTCGGCACGATCCTGGCCCAGGTCAGCGACATGCCGATCGCCGAGGTGGCCGATACGACGACGATCCGACCCGACCACGTCTATCTCATCGCGCCGGACCGCGAGCTCGTCATCGACGGCGACCGCCTGACGGCACGGCCGTTCGAGCAGCCGCGCGGGCGGCGGACGCCGATCGACCTGTTCTTCCGCTCGCTCGCCCGGGGCCGCAGCGACGGTCTCGCGGTGGTGCTGAGCGGTTCCGGCACCGACGGCGCGGTCGGCGCGCGCATCGTCAAGGAGGCCGGCGGCGTCGTCCTCGTCCAGGAGCCGTCGAGCGCGGAATTCCCGCCCATGCCGCGCGGCGCGATGGCGACCGGCACCGCCGACGTGGTCGAGCCCCCGGCGGCGCTCGCCGACGCGCTCGCCGAGATCGTGCGCAGCCGTCGCGCTGTTCGAAGCCTGCACGAGGACACCGTCGGCGCGCATGTGGACGAGATCCTGGAGCTGCTGCGCAGCCGCACCGGGCACGACTTCTCGAGCTACAAACGGGCCACCGTGCTGCGCCGCATCGCCCGCCGCATGCAGGTGACGCGCAAGGAGAGCTTCGCCGCCTATCACGACGTGCTGCGGCACGACGCGAGCGAGGTGCAGCGGCTCTTCGACGACCTGTTGATTTCCGTCACCCTTTTCTTCCGCGATCCGGCCGCCTTCGCGGCGCTCGAACGCGAGGTCGTACCGGCGCTGTTCGAACGCGCGGACGCGGCGGCCGGGCTCAGGGTCTGGGTGGTGGGGTGCGCCACCGGCGAAGAGGCCTACAGCCTCGCCATCCTACTCCTGGAAGAGGCGGAGCGGCGCGCGACGCCGCCGGCGATCCAGATCTTCGCCACCGACCTCGACGAGGCGGCGCTCGAGACCGCGCGCGAGGGGCGCTATCCGGCCTCGATCGCGGCCGACGTCTCGGACGAGCGGCTCGCCCGCTTCTTCGTCAAGAACGGCGACTACTACCAGATCGCGCGCGAGGTCCGCGACGTCGTGGTGTTCGCCACCCACAGCGTCTTGAAGGATCCGCCCCTCACCCGCCTGCAGCTGATCAGCTGTCGCAACCTGCTGATCTATTTCGAGCGGAGCCTACAGCGCCAGCTCGTCGAGCTGTTCCATTACGCGTTGGCGAGCGAGGGGTTCCTCTTCCTCGGTGCCGCCGATGCGGTCGAGCCGAACGACCGGTTCATCGGCGTCGACGGCGAGCTCCAGCTCTGGCGCGCCCGCCCGCGCGCGGATCGACCGCTGCCGGCCTTGCCGCGACTGCCGCTCGCGCCGACCGCCGCGGAT
>CAZCVH010000307.1:0-3071 GCA_964502115.1 uncultured Geminicoccaceae bacterium | reverse complement strand
CGGTGCAGCAGATGCAGCCGTTGGCGAGCTCGACCACCTCGTCCGCGCCGCAGCCCGCGATGCCGCAGCCGGTCAACACCTCGCGGTCGACCCCCTGATCGCCGAACTCGTTGATCAAGAAGGCGAGGCGGCGGCCCCCGGCGTGCTCGGCGAGGTGGCGGACGAGGCTGGTCTTGCCGGCGCCCAGAAAGCCGGTGACGACGGTGGCGGGAATACGAGCGGGCATGGGTTCAGGCCTCCCAATGTCGGTTGTCGTCGTTGGCGGGGCGGCGGCGACCGCCGCTGGTGCGCTCCAACAGCCGCCTGAGGTGGCGATGCGGCCAGCGCCGCCAGCGCCCGACCCCGGCGGCGAGCACCACCGCCGCCGCCTCGGCCGGGTCGAGGCCGTCGCGCAGGCTGAAGCGCCAGGCGACGTAGGCGCCCTCGGGCGAGCGGGCGATCGCGCTGGTGGCGGCGAAGCGCGCGATCACCCCGTCGGGATCGGCGCGGGCGTAGAGCTCATCGGCCATCGCGACCACCCCGCGGCGCGCCGGGGCGGTGACACCGCCGACGGTACGGTGCGGATGGTCGAGGCAGCGCCAAACTTCGAGTCATCGCATCCTCCGCCGGTGCACCCCGCCCGGCTCGTTCGGGTGGTCCACGCGACGGCAGGTCTCCTGGCTCGCGGCTCGATCCCCCTCGCCCGCCTTCCCGAGGCCGTGGCCTCAGTGGCGTCGTGAGCGAAGGGCTCGCCGCCTACAGTTGCGGGGGCAGCGCCGGCCTGGGTGCGAACACCGCACCGGCTTCCCTCTTTCCGTCCCGAAGGACACCGTCGCCACGACATCATCGGAACATCGCCTCGGTTGCGCAATAGCGAAAGCGTCGCCCGAAGGTGCGAGCGCGCGGTGCGCCGGGCCGGTGCAACGCTGCCGCGCGGCCGTGGGCGGTGTCGGCGCTGCGGCTTGCGGCTACGTCCGAGGATCGCCCTCCCGCCGTGACCGGATCCGCGTTGTCCACGCCCGTCGACGACCCTGCCGCGCCGCCGTCCGCCCCGCTCGACCGCTGGCGCGCGGGCTGGGCGGCGTTGCCGTCGAACGTGCGCGGCAGCCTGTGGGTCGCGCTCGCCGTCTTTTTGTTCACGCTGATGATGACCGGGATCAAGCTCGCCGGCGAGCGCCTGCCGGTCGTTCAGATCCTGTTCTTCCGCCAGCTGGTGATGCTGGTCGTCATCGCGCCGGGGCTGCGACGCGACTTCCCCGCCGCGCTCCGGACCGAGCGCCCGGGCCTGCACGTCGGTCGCGTCGCCGCCGCGGTGGTGGCGATGCTCGCCGGCTTCGAAGCGCTGGTGCACCTGCCGCTCGCCACCGCCACCGCCATCAGCTTCGCCAAGGCGCTGTTCGTCACCGTGCTGGCGACGTGGCTCTTGCGCGAGATCGTCGGGCCGCGGCGCTGGGCGGCGACGGCGATCGGGTTCGTCGGCGTGCTCGTGGTGGTGCAGCCCTCGCCCGCCGGCGTCGACGGCTACGCCCTGTTGGCGCTCGTCTCCGCCGTCGCGGTGGCGTTCGTGCAGATCGTGCTCAAGGTGCTCACCCGCACCGAGCGCTCGGTGACGATCCTGGTCTACCAGGCGATCCCGGTGGCGCTGCTGCTGGCGCCGGCGACGGCCTGGTGGTGGGTGACACCGACGCCGCTCGAATGGCTCTTGCTGGTCGGCGTCGGGGTCTTCGCCACGCTCGGGCAGTGGTGCAACGTCGCCGGCTTCCGCGCCGGCGAGGCGGCGGCGATCGCACCGATGGACTACACCCGCCTGGTGTTCGCGACCGCCATCGGCTTCGTCGTCTTCCACGAGACCCCGGGCCTCGCCACCTTCGCCGGCGCCGGTTTGATCATCGCCGCCACCCTCTACACCCTGCGCCGCAACGCCGACCCGCCGGACCACGCCCGCCCGGCGGAGTAGCCCCTCAAGCCGGCGGGCGCACCAGGTTCAACAGCGGCTCGCCCGTGGCCAGCCGGCGCACGTTCTCCGCCATCAGGCGCTGGCGGCGCCGCACCAACCCGCGCGTCCAGCCGGAGAAATGCGGCGTCATCAAGACGTTGTCGAGCTCGTGGAAGGGCCGGTGAGCGGGAACGGTCCGCGGTCGCTCGGCGCTCGGATAGACGTACCAGGTATCGATCACCGCGCCCGCGATCGCGCGCTCGGCGAGGGCGTCGTAGAGCGCGTCCTCGTCGACGACGGCGCCACGGCCGACGTTGATCACCAAAGCGTGTGCCGGCAGCGCGTCGAGGCAGGCGGCGTCGACGAGGCCGACGGTCGCGGCGGTCGCCGGCAGCGCCACCACCAGGGCGTCGACCTCGGCGCACATCGCGGCGAGGCGGTCGAGCGGCCACCAGCGCGCGACCCGCTCGGGATCGTCGATCGGCGAGCGGTTGGCGGCGTGGACGACGACGTCGAAGGCGGCGGCCTTTTTGGCGATCTCGCGGCCGAGCGGGCCGTAGCCCACGACGCCGAGGCGCGAGCCCGACCATTCGCCGCGCAGCGCCGCGGCCCGGCCGAGCCCGAGCGACCAGTCGCCGCGCCTGAGCCGGGCGTCCGCCTCGGCGAACGGCAGATGGCGGTTCAACAGCGCCGCGGTGACGTATTCCGCCATCGGCGCCTCGTGGCCGTAACAGTTGCAGAGCGCGCACCCGGCCGGCAGCCGGTCGACGGCGATGCGCTCGTAGCCGGCGCCGACGCCGTGGTAGAGCCGCGCCGCCGCCGGCACCGGCATCGCGGCGTTCAGCGTCGCGCCGACGACGACCTCGGCCCGCTCGAACCATGCCCGTTCGGCGGGATCGGCGAGCGCCAGATCCAGCACCCGCAGCTCGACCGGCCGGTCGACGAACGCGGTGAACCCCTCCGCGAAGACGGCGGTGCCGCCGCCGTGAAAGGCGATCGCCAGCGTCGCGGTCGTGTCCGGCGCCATCGCGGATTTCCCCCGTCGTCCCTCGCCCCGCGCCGCGGCGGCGATCTCCGCGGCGGAGCTTGGTGCGCGCGCAACGGCGCGTCCAGATCGGAAGAGCACACGTCTGAACTCCAGTCACGTGAAACGATC
>CAZCVH010000306.1:0-3076 GCA_964502115.1 uncultured Geminicoccaceae bacterium | reverse complement strand
GCCTCGCCCACCTTTCCACCGGCGACATGCTGCGTGCGGCGGTGGCCGCGGAGACGGAGCTCGGCCGCCAGGCCAAGGCGATCATGGCGGAGGGCAAGCTGGTCCCCGACGAGGTCGTCACCGGCGTGGTCGCCGATCGGATCGACGCCCCCGATTGCGCGAACGGTTTCATCCTCGACGGCTTCCCGCGCACCCTGCCGCAGGCCGAGGCCCTCGACACCATGCTTAGCGAGAAGGGTAAGCGGCTCGACGCCGTGGTCGAGGTGCGGGTGCCGGACGAGGTGTTGATCAGCCGGATCGAGAAGCGCGCGGCGGAGACCGGCGGCGAGCGCGCCGACGACAACGCCGAGACGCTGAAGCGGCGTCTCGCGGTCTACCACGAGCAGACGGCGCCGGTGCTGCCGTACTACGAGCGCCGGGGCGTGCTGCGGGTCATCGACGGCGACCGTCCGGTCGAGGAGGTCACGGCCGCGATCGAGGCGGCCATCCGGTGACGACGGCGACCCGCCCGCCGAGCGAGCGGCGTTGACAAGCCGGACGTCGTGTTTAGAACTCAAGCGCTTCGCGGGGCGGGCGACCGACCCGCGTTGCGCGTTTCGAAGGAGAGGTTGCGGTGGCGCGTATCGCGGGCGTCAACATCCCGAGCGACAAACCGGTCGGCGTGGCGCTGACCTATATCTACGGTATCGGTCATCATTCTTCGCGCCAGATCCTGGGAGCGCTCGACATCGCGGCGCAGCGGCGGGTGAACCAGCTGTCGGACGCGGAACTCTTGCAGATCCGCGAGAAGATCGACCGTGAGTTCAAGGTCGAGGGGGACTTGCGGCGTGAATACGCCATGAACATCAAGCGCCTGATGGACCTCAGCTGCTACCGCGGTCTGCGGCACCGCAAGGGGCTGCCGGTGCGCGGCCAGCGCACCCACACCAACGCGCGCACCCGCAAGGGTCCGGCCAAGCCGATCGCCGGCAAGAAGAAGGTCGGCAAGTAGGCACGGACACGGGATCGGACGAGACGAGATGGCCAAACCGGACCAGACGCGCCTTAGAAAGCGCGAGCGCAAGAACATCAGTTCGGGCGTCGCCCACGTGGTGGCGACGTTCAACAACACCATGATCACCATCACCGACGCGCAGGGCAACGCGATCTCGTGGTCTTCGGCGGGCGCGCAGGGCTTCAAGGGCTCGCGCAAGTCGACGCCGTTCGCCGCCCAGATCGCGGCCGAGAACGCGGCGCGCAAGGCCATGGAGCACGGTATGCAGACCCTCGAGGTCAATGTGAGGGGGCCGGGCTCGGGGCGCGAATCGGCGCTCAGGGCGTTGCAGAACGTCGGCTTTCAGGTGACCTCGATCCGCGACGTCACCCCGATCCCGCACAACGGCTGCCGGGCGCGCAAGCGCCGGCGCGTCTAGGGCCGCACCGGCGATCGCCCCGCAACCCGTTTCCGCATCGACCCATCAGGCGAGGAAAGCCTTGCTCGAGAAGAATTGGCAGGAGCTGATCAAGCCGCAGAAGTTGGACGTCCAGCCCGGGCGTCGGCCGGAGCGGCAGGGCCAGATCATCGTCGAGCCGCTCGAGCGCGGCTTCGGTGTCACCCTCGGCAACAGCCTGCGCCGTGTGCTGTTGTCGTCGCTGCAGGGCTCGGCGATCACCGCGGTGCAGATCGACGGCGTGCTGCACGAGTTCTCGTCGATCGCCGGCGTTCGCGAGGACGTCACCGACATCGTCTTGAACCTCAAGTCCGTCGGCATCCGCGTCCACGGCGACCATGCCAAGCGGATGTACCTCAGGGCCGAGGGGCCCTGCGTCGTCACCGCCGGGATGATCGAGGTCGGTCACGACGTCGAGATCATGGATCGCGACTACGTCATCTGCCACGTCGACCGTGGCGGCTCGCTGTCGATGGAGCTCACCGCGACCAGCGGCAAGGGTTACGTGCCGGCGGCGATGCTGAAGAGCGAGGACGCCCCGATCGGGCTGATCGCGGTGGACGGGATGTACAGCCCGGCGCGCAAGGTGGCCTATCGGGTCGAGAACGCCCGTGTCGGCCAGCAGACCGACTACGACAAGCTCACCCTCGACGTCGAGACCGACGGCTCGGTCTCGCCCGAGGACTCGGTGGCCCTCGCCGCCCGCATCCTGCAGGACCAGCTGCAGCTCTTCATCAATTTCGAGGAGCCGCGGGCCGAGGGTGCCGGCGAGCGTAAGCCCGATCTGCCGTTCAACCCGCATCTGTTGCGCAAGGTCGACGAGCTGGAGCTCTCGGTCCGCTCGGCCAACTGCCTCAAGAACGACAACATCGTCTATATCGGCGATCTCGTTCAAAAGACCGAGGCGGAGATGCTGCGGACGCCGAACTTCGGCCGCAAGTCGTTGAACGAGATCAAGGAGGTGCTGACCGCGATGGGGCTGTCGCTCGGCATGGAGGTGCCGGGCTGGCCGCCGGACAACATCGAGGATCTGGCCCGCAAGATCGAAGAGCCGTTCTGATCGGAGCGGGGCCGCGGCCCCGCTCCGATCGTCGCGGGGCGTCACGCCCGCGCCACAGCCCGGCCCTGCCTTGGCACGGGGGTCGGTGGAAGAGGAGCCACGCCGATGCGTCACCGCAAGCGCGGCCGCCGGTTCTCGCGCAGTTCGAGCCACCGCCAGGCCATGTTCGTCAATCTCGCCCAAGCGCTCGTCAAGCACGAGCAGATCAAGACCACGCTGCCGAAGGCGAAGGAGCTGCGCCCCGTCGTCGAACGCCTGATCACGCTGGCCAAGCGGGGCGATCTGCACGCTCGCCGTCTGCTCATCGCCAAGACCCGCCACGAGCCGACGGCGGCGAAGCTGATCGACGTGCTGGGGCCGCGCTACGGGGACCGGCCGGGCGGCTACACCCGCGTGCTCAAGGCCGGCTTTCGCCAGGGTGACGCCGCGCCGATGGCGGTCATCGAACTCGTCGACCGCGATCCGGACGCCAAGGGCAAGGACAGCGGACCCCGGCCGGACGAGGCCGAGGCGGCCTGAGCGGTGGTCGGCGGCGGTCATCGAACTCGTCGACCGCGATCCGGACGCCAAGGGCAAGGACAGCGGA
>CAZCVH010000305.1:0-3081 GCA_964502115.1 uncultured Geminicoccaceae bacterium | reverse complement strand
GGGGTCGGGGCGCTAGGCGAAGGGCGGGGCCCGTAGTTCAGTGGTCAGAACGCGCCGCTCATAACGGTGTTGTCGGGGGTTCGAATCCCTCCGGGCCCACCACGTCCCACGCGCATCGACCTGCCGGCCTCGTGGCCCACGAAACCTGTCGGCCTCGTGGCCCACGAAAAAGGGCGGCGGGATCATCCCGCCGCCCTCCTTCGTCGGCGCCGACGCTCGGTTCAGCGCTTGATCTCGACCCGTCGATTGAGCGAGCGGCCCTCCGGAGTGTCGTTCGGTGCGATCGGGCGGGTCTCGCCGTAGCTCACCGTCGACATGTTGTCCGCCGCGACCCCCTGCATGGCGAGGAAGTCGCGCACCGAATCGGCGCGGCGCTGACCGAGCCCCATATTGTACCCTTCGGTGCCGATGCTGTCGGTGTGACCCTCGATGGTCACCTCCTCGTCGCTGGCGACCAGGAGTTCGGCGACCTCGGTGAGCACGCCCTCGAACTCGGGCTGGATGGCCGCGCGGTCGAACTCGAACAGCACGTCCGCGTCGAGGCTGATGGTCGGCGGCACGGCCTCGTCGAGCATGGCCTGGAGCTCGTCCACGCACGCGCTCAGCCGGTAGGGCTGGGCCTCGACCTGCCAGAACTCCTCGTATTCCTCGAGGGCGCAGTCGAACAGGGCCTGGGCCCGCGCCGCCTGGTCGGGCTCCGAGCTCTCGAAACGCCCGACATAGTCGACCGTGTCGGCGCGCAGCGACGCCGCCTCGTCGGCGAACTGGCTCTGCAGGGTGCGCATGCTCAGCGGATCGGCGCCGACCGCCTCACCGCTGGCGGCGCTCAACCCCTTTTGGGCGAAGTGCCGCGCGTCCTGATAGTCCAGAAGACCGTATTCTTTCTCGGCGAGCGCCAAGTATTCCTGCGCCAGCGACTGAGTGAACGCGCCGCCGCCGGCGGGCGTTCTCTCCAGTTCGCCGATCGCGCGCTGTGCCCCGCCCGCGCAGCCGGCCAGAACGGCCGCGGCCACGAGCGAGAGGGCCGTTTTTGTCGTCCTCGACATTTTACCTCCACCTCGACACATCGTTGGCCGATGCGATCCGACCGTTTTCGAGCGGCCCGTCACACCCGCCGTTCCCGCGAGTCGGGCGCCGTCCGGTGTGTGTGTCCAAACGACCACCCGTGTGTTTCCTACATCAACGCCGGTGCAACGGCAAACGCCTCCGCGGGTGTCAGCCGTCTTCGCCGAGGATTGTGGCCAATTCGCGCCACTCACGTGCGCTCAGCCCGACATCCTCGGCGTCGACCACCTCGCCCCTCAAACGGCGCCGGATCGCCTCGAGTTGCCCGCGCGAGAGGTTGGCGCCTTCGAGGCGATAGTCGCGGAACGCCGCGGCGGTGACGGGGACCCAGCGGTTGACGAGATCGAGCAGCACCTCGGCGTAGGCGCGGATCTCGGCCTGGGCGTGCGGGTCGGCACGGAGCGCCACGAAATGCAGCAGATTGTGCAGATCGATCTTCCAGTACCACTGCGTGTAGGCCGAAAGTGGCAACACGGCGCGACCGAGCTCGCGGGCGACCGCACCGCCGTCGCCGTCGCCGTCGCCGGCGAGCAGCGCGTCGTAGAGATCGAAGGCGGCGCGGGCGTGGGTGTCCATGCGCGCGCGCACGGCTTCGGCCGCCGCCGGCGGCAGGGTGTCGCCGCGGCCCTGGCGGTTGGCGGTGCTCTGGGTGGCGACCGCGGCGGCGTCCGGGAGATAGAACTCGCGATCGAGAATCGAGTAGCGCGCCGAGTATTCGTTGACGTTGGCGGTGCGGTGGCGGATCCACTGGCGGGCGACGAAGATCGGCAACTTGACGTGCAGCTTGATCTCGCACATCTCGAACGGCGTGCTGTGGCGCTGCCGCATCAAATAACGGATCAGCCCGGCGTCGGAGCGCACGTTCTTGGTGCCGCTGCCGTAGGAGACGCGCGCCGCCTGGACGACGGCGGCGTCGTCGCCCATGTAGTCGACGACGCGGACGAAGCCGTGATCGAGCACCGCGAACGGCGTGTAGAGCACCTCCTCGAGCGCCGGCACGGTGGCGCGGCGGGTCGCTCGCTCCTGGGCGCGCAGGTGGTCGATGGCGTCGCGATCGTCCGGCTCGAGGGTCATCGTCGCCTTTCCGTGGGATGCGGGTCCGTTCGGGTCCTTTTCAGACGCCCGCCGTGAGCCTATATATGGATCGTTGCGTCAGCGACTATGGCGATAAACGCCTGCCGAAATAAGCGTAGCGGACCCGGGGGCGGTACCCGGCGCCTCCACCATCATCGCCCTGCGGGGCTCTGCGGGGGCGAAACAGGCTCGACGCGCGTGGTAAAGGGCAGGCCTTCGCCCGGCATGGTTCCGCCGTTATCGGGCCGATCTCACAAGTGCCAATGACAATGATTTGGTGCTCGCTGCCGCGTAACAAACGGTAAGCGCGGCCGGGAGGGGGCCGGGCAACAGAACCCCTCCACGGTCCCGGGGGCTTCGGCCCCCGGGATTCGTTCGCGGTCACCGCGGCGCGACCGCGGCCGACAACAGCACGCGACGCCGGGCGTCGCGACGAACGGTGAGGCGCGGATCCATGTCCGAAGGCTCGATCGCTTACGCCCGACTCGTCGAAGCCGCGTTGATGGGCGTGGTCCGCCGGGTCCTCGCCGACATGGCGCGCGACGGCGTCGAGCCGCCGCACCACTTCTACATCACCTTCCGCACCGACCATCCCGACGTCGACATGCCGGCGGAGCTGCGCCAGCGCTACCGCCAGGAGATGACGATCATCCTCCAGCACCAGTTCTGGGACCTCGAGGTGGGCGAGGAGCGGTTCGCGGTGACGCTGTCCTTCGGCGGGCGGCCGTGCCGGCTGTCGGTGCCGTTCTCGGCGGTGAAGGTGTTCGCCGACCCGGGCGTCGAGTTCGGTCTGCAGTTCACCCTCGCCGACGCCGAGGCCGACGGCGAGGCCGCGCCGGGCGCGGCCGCACCCGCGCCCATCATGCCGCTCGGCGGGCGCGCCGAGCCGCGGCCGGTCGCGGACGACGCGCCTGCCGACGGCGTCGACGCCAGATCGGAAGA
>CAZCVH010000304.1:0-3096 GCA_964502115.1 uncultured Geminicoccaceae bacterium | reverse complement strand
CTGCGCGGCGAGATGGCGGAGCTGCGCGGCGAGCTACGCGGCGAGATGGCCGAGCTGCGCGCCGAGATTCACCGCGATATGGGCGATCTGAAAGCCGACATGTTCCGCTGGGGTGCCGCCGCGTTGTTGGCGCAGGCGGGGCTGATCGTCGCGCTCGTGAAGCTCATCCCGTGAGCACGACCGACGCCGGCGCGTTGTTCGAGGCCGCCCGCGCCGTCCGCGAGCGCGCCTATGCGCCCTATTCCGGCTTCGCCGTGGGTGCCGCGCTCGTGGCCGACGATGGCCGTACCTACGCCGGCGCCAACGTCGAGAACGCCGCCTTCCCCCAGGGCCAGTGCGCCGAGGCGAGCGCCGTCGGCGCGATGATCGCGGGCGGCGGGCGGCGGATCGAGGCCGTCTGCGTCGTCGCCGGCGGCGAGCGGCTGATCGCGCCCTGCGGCGGTTGCCGTCAGCGGCTGGCCGAGTTCGCCGGCCCGGAGGTGCCGGTGCACCTGGCCGATCTCGAGGGCGTCCGCGCGACGGTCACCGTCGGCGAGCTGCTGCCGCACGGCTTCGGCGGCGAGCATCTGGCGCGCGCGGCCGACGCGCCGACGGACGCGGTCGACCGCCTGGCGGCGCTCCCCGGCGCGCGTGAGGCGCGGATCGCGGTCGTGCTGGGGAGCGGGCTCGGCGCCGTCGTCGAGCGGCTGAGCGACCGGGCGGAGCTGCCCTACACCGAGCTCGCCGGCTTTCCGCGCCCGAGCGTCGAGGGCCACGCCGGCGTCGTCACCGCCGGCCGGCTGGACGGCGTGCCGCTGCTCGCGCTCCAGGGCCGGGCGCATCTCTACGAGGGCGCGCCGCCATCGGCGATCACGGCGCCGGTGCGCGCGCTCAGGGCGCTCGGCATCCGTCTGCTCGTGCTCACCAACGCCGCCGGCGCGATCCGCCCCGACCTCGCCGTCGGCGACGTCGCGCTCATCGCCGACCACATCAACGCGCTCGCCACCAACCCCTTGGTCGGCCCCAACGACGATGCGGTGGGGCCGCGCTTCGTCGACCTGAGCGCGGTCTACGATGGCGAACTGCGCGCCCGCGTCGCCGCCGTCGCCGAGCGCCGCGGCATCCGCCTGCCGTCGGCGGTCTACCTCGCCACGCTCGGGCCGTGCTTCGAGACGCCGGCGGAGATCCGCGCCTTCGGCGTGATCGGCGCCGATCTCGTCGGCATGTCGACGGTGCCCGAGGCGATCGCCGCGCGCCACGCCGGCTTGCGGGTGCTGGGCCTTTCCGCCGTCACCAACCGGGCGGCGGGCCTCGCCGCCGGGCCGCTCGGCCACGCCCAGACCCTGGCGGGCGCGGCCGGGGCGGGCGAGACTTTGGCCGAGCTTTTGACCCACGCCTTGCCGGAGCTGCACGATGTCGTTTGAACGAGCTTGTGACGCCGCCACCGCGCGCCGCGCCGTCGCCTGCCTCGATCTCACCGCGCTGGGTGACGACGCCGACGCCGCGGGCGCCCGGCGGTTGGCCGAGCGCGGGCGCGCCGCCGGGGTGGCGGCGGTCTGCGTCTGGCCGCACTTCGTGGCCGACGTGAAGCCGCGGCTCGCCGGCTGCGACGTCCGCCTCGCCACCGTCGCCAACTTCCCGGCCGGCTCGGACGACATCGCCGCCGCGGCGGACGAGGTCCAGGCGGCCTTCGCCGCCGGCGCCGACGAGGTCGACGTCGTGGCGCCGATCGAGGCGCTCCTCGCCGGCGATGTCGGGCTGGTGGAGGAGCTGGTCGAGCTCTGCGTCGCCGCGCGGCCCGTCGGCGCCACCCTCAAGTTGATCCTCGAGACCGGGCGGCTCCAGGACCCCGCGGTCGTCACCGCCGCCGCCCGCGCCGCGGTCATGGCCGGCGCCGACATGCTCAAGACCTCGACCGGCAAGATCGAGCCGGGCGCCACGCCGGAGGCGGCGGCGACGCTTCTGTCGGTGATCGAGGAGGCCGGCGGCCGGGTCGGGCTCAAGGTCGCGGGCGGTATCCGCACGCCCGCGCAGGCGGCGGGATACCTGGCGCTCTGCGACGAGCGCATCGGCGCCGGGTGGGCGATGCCCGCGACCTTCCGCATCGGCGCGTCGTCGCTTCTCGACGGGCTCGTCGCGCACCTCTAAAACCGGCGGTGTCGCTCGATCAGAGGGCGCAGCGCCATGCTCTTCCAGGAAATCATCGCCCGCAAGCGGGACCGGCTCCGGCTCGCGCCCGAGGAGGTGCGCGCGGCGACGGCGGCGATCGCCGACGGCTCGATGCCCGACGCCCAGGTCGCCGCCCTCGCCATGGCGATCGTCCTCAACGGCATGGACCGCGACGAGACCACCGCCCTCACCGAGGCCATGCGCGCGAGCGGCCGCACCCTCGCCTGGGACCTCGCGGGCCCGGTCGTCGACAAGCACTCCACCGGCGGCGTCGGCGACAAGGTGAGCCTGGTGCTGGCGCCGGTGCTGGCCGCCTGCGGCGCCTACGTGCCGATGATCTCGGGGCGCGGGCTCGGCCACACCGGCGGCACCCTCGACAAGCTGGAGGCGATCCCCGGCTACGAGGTCGGCCCGCCGCTCGACCGCTTCCAGGCGATCGTGGGCGAGGTCGGCTGCGCCGTCGTCGGCGCGAGCGCCGAGCTCGCCCCCGCCGACCGCCGGTTCTACGCCATCCGCGACGTCACCGCCACGGTCGAGAGCGTGCCGCTGATCACCGCCTCGATCCTCGCCAAGAAGCTGGCCGAGGGCCTCGACGCGCTGGTGATGGACGTCAAGGTCGGCTCCGGCGCGTTCCTGGCGAGCGTCGGCGGCGCCCGCGAGCTCGCCACCAGCCTGGTCGAGGTCGCCGAGGGCGCCGGCCTGCGCTGCCGCGCACTCTTGACCGACATGAACCAGTGCCTCGGCGCCACCGCCGGCAACGCCCTCGAGGTCGCCGAGGCCATCGCCATGCTGAAGGGCGAGCCGGTGGACGGGCGCTTCGAGGAGGTGACGGTGGCGCTCGCCGCCGACGCCCTGGTGCTGGCCGGGCTCGCCGCGGACGACGAGCGCGCCGCCGCGCGGGTGCGCGCCGCGCTGGAGAGCGGTGCCGCGGCCAGATCGGAAGAGCAC
>CAZCVH010000303.1:0-3109 GCA_964502115.1 uncultured Geminicoccaceae bacterium | reverse complement strand
TGCTCTTCCGATCTCGGGGACCCGCCTCGGCGATCTCGGCCGCGGCCTCGGGCTGCTGTGGGCGGGCCGTCGGCGGGCGGCGGCCGCCGTGCTGGGCGACGGTACCGGTTACGCGCGCTTTTGGGACCCGCTGGTGACGGCGGTTTTGAACACCGACCCGGCCGACGCCGCAGCGCATCTGATGCGCCCGGTGCTGTTGGAGACCTTCGCCCGCGGCGAGCCCGCCTGCCGACCGATGATCGCGCGCACCGGCCTCGACGACGCCCTCGTCGCGCCGGCGCTGCGGCAGCTGCGCGAGCGCGGTGCGGAGCTACGCTTCGCGGCGCGAATCGAGGGTCTCGATCTCGGCGACCACGGCGTCCGCGCGCTTCACGCGACGGGTGAACGGGTCGAGCTCGCCGCCGGCGACGGCGTCGTTTTGGCGACGCCGCCTTGGATCACCGCCGAGCTGTTGCCGGGCTACGCCCCGCCCGCCGCCTACAGCCCGATCGTCAACGCCCACTTCGCCCTCGCCGATCGGGCTGCGGCGCCGCCGGCGCTGGTCGGTCTCGTCGGCGGCGCGGCGCAGTGGATCTTTCGCCGGCCCGGGCTCGCCTCGGTCACGGTGAGCGCGGCGGACACGCTGGTCGACCGCCCCGCCGACGAGCTGGCGCGGTTGTTCTGGGCGGAGGTTCGCCGCGCCCTCGACCTCGAAGACGCGCCCGTGCCGGCCTTTCGGATCATCAAGGAGAAGCGGGCGACCCCGCGCCAGACGCCGGCCGCCGCCGCCCGCCGCTGGTCGACGCGCACGACGTGGCGGGGGCTCGCGCTCGCCGGCGACTGGATCGACACCGGCCTGCCCGCGACGATCGAGAGCGCGGTTCGCAGCGGCGAGGCGGCGGTGCGGACGCTGAGGTGCGGGGCCGCGCCCGACGACACGACCGCGAGGATCGCCTGACTTGCCCGACGACGCCCTGCCCACGCCGCTGTTCGAGCTCGAAGCCGTCATCGACGATGCGGCGCGCGACCTGCGCGACCGCAAGCGCGACGACGGCCACTGGGTGTTCCCGCTCGAAGCCGATGCCACGATCAGCGCCGAATTCATCCTGTTGATGCACTTCCTCGACGAGGTCGAGGCCGAGCTCGAGGTCGAGCTCGCCGACTATGTCCGCTCGCTGCAGGCGGACCACGGCGGCTGGCCGCTGTTCCACGGCGGCGGTCTCAACGTCAGCGCCAGCGTCAAGGCCTATTACGCGCTCAGGCTCGCCGGCGATGCGGCGGACGCGCCGCACCTCGTTCGCGCGCGCGAGGCCATCCGGGCGCACGGCGGGGCGGCGGCGAGCAACGTCTTCACCCTCTACACCCTGGCGCTGTTCGAGCAGGTGCCGTGGACGGCGGTGCCGACCATGCCGGTCGAGCTCGTGCTGATGCCGCGCTGGTTTCCGGCGAACATCTGGGCGATGTCCTACTGGTCGCGCACCGTCGTCGTGCCGCTGTTGATCATCGCCGCGCTCAAGCCGAAGGCCCGCAACCCGCGCGGCGTCGGCGTGCGCGAGCTGTTCAGGACGCCGCCCGAGCAGGAGCGGGGCTTTCTGCGCAACCCCACCGGCTCCTGGCAGGGCGCGACCTTCTTGAAGCTCGACGCCGTCTTGAAGCGGGTGGAGCCGTGGTTTCCGCCCCTGACGCGCCGGCGGGCGATGCGGGCGGCCACCGAGTTCATGAGCGCGCGGCTCAACGGCGAGGACGGCCTCGGCGCGATCTATCCCGCCATGGCCAACAGCGTGATGGCGATGGACGCGCTCGGCTACGCGCCCGACCATCCCGACCGCGCCACCGCGATGGCGGGCTTGCGCAAGCTGGTCACGCGCGACGAGGCCGGGCGGCGCTTCCTGCAGCCCTGCGTGTCGCCGGTCTGGGACACGACGCTGGCGATGCACGCGCTCGCCGAGGCCGACGGCGATGTCGACGCCGACGCCGCGCGCTGGCTGCGCGAGCGCCAGGTGCTCGAGCAAAAGGGCGACTGGGCCGTGCAGCGACCCGACGTGCGCCCCGGCGGTTGGGCCTTCGAATACGCCAACCCCGATTACCCCGACATCGACGACACCGCGGCCATCGGCATGGCGCTCGACCGCTCGGGCGATCCCGCCAACCGCGAAGCGGTCGAGCGTGCCGCCGAATGGATCCTGGGCCTGCAGTCCCAGAACGGCGGCTGGGCCGCCTTCGACGCCGACAACACCCGGCACTACCTCAACCACATCCCGTTCGCCGACCACGGCGCGCTGCTCGACCCGCCGACCGCCGACGTCACCGGCCGCTGCCTCGGCTTTCTGGCCCAGCTCGGCTACACCGCGGCCGAGCCGGCGATGGCGCGCGGGCTCGACTACCTCCGGCGCGAGCAGGAGGCCGACGGTAGCTGGTTCGGCCGCTGGGGCACCAACTACATCTACGGCACCTGGTCGGTGCTGAGCGCGCTCAACGCCCTCGACGTCCCCCAGGACGACCCGGCGGTGCGCCGCGCCGTCGACTACCTCCGCTCGATGCAGCGCGACGACGGCGGCTGGGGCGAGGACGGCGCCACCTACTGGGCCGGGCGTCGCGGCGAGGCCAAGGCGAGCACGCCGTCGCAGACCGCTTGGGCGGTGCTCGGCCTGATGGCGGCGGGCGAGGTGGACTCGGAGGCCGTCGCGCGCGGGGTGCGTTTTTTGATGGATCACCCGCGCGAGGGCTCGGCCTGGCGGGAGCCGTGGTACACCGCCGTCGGCTTTCCGCGCGTCTTCTACCTGCGCTACCACGGCTACGCGCACTATTTCCCGCTCTGGGCGCTCGCGCGCTACCGCAACCTCAAGCGGAGCAACACCCGCGAGGTCGCCTACGGCATCTGACGTGATCGGCGTCGTCACCGGTCTCGCCTTCGAGGCGCGGGATCTGAGGTCCGGCTGGGGCGAGGGGGCGCCGCGGGTGCGCACCGGCATCGGCGTCGCCGCGGCGGAGGCGGCGCGCGCCCTCGTCGGCGAAGGCGCGCGGGCGCTGGTGAGCTTCGGGCTCGCGGGCGGCCTCGTCGACGACGCGCCGCCCGGAACGGCCAAGGCGAAGCGCGGCTTGCGCACCCGCACCGGCATCAACCGGGCCA
>CAZCVH010000302.1:0-3113 GCA_964502115.1 uncultured Geminicoccaceae bacterium | reverse complement strand
CTACCGCCTTCCCTCGCGCCACCAGGCGAAGACCTGGGTGCCGACGAGCAGGATCAGCGCCAGCCAGGCGGGCAGGAGGGCGGTCTCGGCGCTGCCGACGACCCGGAAGCGGTCGTTCTCGACCAGGCCGATCCAGCCGCGGCCGGCGGCGGTGCGCTCTTCGCCGACGCGGCGGATCTCGGGGATGCCGGCCGTGTCGGTGAAGCGCTGGACGCCGCCGCTGGCCTCGACCAGCGGGCCGAGCGGCGCGGCGGTGGCGCGCAGGTCCTCGAGCTCCTTCGGCGCCATCGGGCGCACCGCCGCGAAGGCGCGGCGGCCGTCGGGCTGGTCGAAGCGGTAGAGCCCGGGCTCCGCCGCCGGCACCCGGGCGGTGAGCCGGCCCTCCTCGCCGGGGGTGAGCGCGACCTCGAAGCGGTCGCCGGTGGGCGTGGTCGCGGTCGCCGTCTGCGGCTCGGGGTCGAGGGTGGCGCGCTCGAGCCGGATGGTGTCCTCGCCGGGCTCGGCGATCAGGCGCTCCTCCTCGAGCTCGGGCTCCTGCATCAGCCAGTGCACCAGCCGCCGCAGGAGCGTCTGCTGCGGGCCGCCCGCCTCGAAGCCGCGCGCCCACAGCCAAGCCTGGTCGGAGAGGAGCTGGGCGACGCGGCCGTCGCCGACGCGGTCGAGGACGAGGAGCGGCCGCTCGGCGGCGCCGCGCATGACGATCTGGCCCGGACCCTCCTCGACGTCGATCTGGCGAAACCACGGCCCCCACGCGCCGTCCCACTGCGCGCGCAGGGTGTCGGTGACGGGGTGGCGGCCGCCGAGCTCGGTCACCTGCGGGCGGAAGGGCTGCTCGATCACCTGGCCCGAGGGGGCGAGCGGGACGACCCGGTCCAAGGGCGTGCGGGCGAGGCTCAAGGGCGTGGCGAAGTCCGGTCCGGCGTTGATCAACAGCGCGCCACCGTCCTCGACGTAGCGCGCGACGTTGTCGAGATAGGCCAAGGGCAACAGGCCGCGGCGGGCGTAGCGGTCGAAGACGATGAGGTCGAACTCGCCGAGCTTGAGCTCGAACAGCTCGCGCACCGGAAAGGCGATCAGCGCCAGCTCGCGCACCGGCGTGCCGTCCTGCTTCTCGGGCGGGCGCAGGATGGTGAAATGAACCAGGTCGACCGCCGGATCCGCCTTCAACAGGTTCCGCCAGACGCGCAGGCCCTGATAGGGCACGCCCGAGACCAAAAGCACGCGCAGGCGGTCGCGCACGCCGGTCACGAACGCGGTGGTGCGGTTGTTGAGCGTCGAGATCTCGCCCGCGCGGGGGGCGACCTCGACCTCGATGACGGTCTCGCCGGCGCGCTCGACCTCGAACGGCACCGGCACGCGGCGGCCCGGCACCACCACCAGCTCGTCGATGACGCGGCCGTTCTGGCGCACGGTGACGCGCTCCGGCCCACCGTCGCCGCCGCCCGCGCCGACATCGTCCTCGAGGGTGAGGGTGAAGCGCTCCTCCTCGCCGACCATGGCGTAGGACGGCATGTCCTCGAGCACGAGGCGGCGATCGGTCTCCTCGGGGCCGCCGGGGATGACGTGGTGCACCGGGCGGCGCTCGACCCAGTCGGGGAGCTCTTCGGGCACGTCGTGGACCTGGCCGTCGGAGACGATCACCGTGCCGGCGAGGCGGCGCTGGTCGATCTCGCCGAGCGCGCGCTCGACCGCACCCACCAGCGCGGTGCCGTCGGCGCCGCCCTCGACGGTGACGGTGACGACCTCGAGGCCGTCGTCGCGGGCGATGTCGGTGCCGATGGCCTCGAGCGCGGCGTCGGCGGTCTCCGGACGGTCGCCGGCGGCCATGCTCGGGCTGACGTCCTCGACCACCAGCACGGTGTCGCGCAAGGGCTCGCGCTCCTCGCGGAAGAACACCGGATTGGCGAGCACGCCCAGGAGCAGGACCAGCGGCGGGACGCGCCAGTGCGCCGCCGGCAGCCGGCCGAACAGCGCCAGGATCAGCGCCACCGCGACGACGCCCGCGAGCGCGGCCAAGAGCCACGGCGGCACCAGCGGGCGGAACAGCAGGTCGACGACGGTCATTGGCCGAGGCGCTCGAGCACGGTGGGAACGTGGACCTGGTCGGTCTTGTAGTTGCCGGTCAGCGCGTACATCACGAGGTTGACCCCGACCCGCCGGGCGAGCTCGCGCTGGCGCTCGCCGCCGGGCGTGACCGGCAGCAGCGGCCGGTCGGCGTCGTCGATCGCCCAGGCGCCGAGCCAGTCGTTGGCGGCGATGACGATCGAGGAGACGCCGTCGTTGACGCCCGGCTGCGGGCGGTCGACCCAGACCGCCTCGCCGGTGTAGCGGCCCGGGAAGTCCCGCAGCAGGTAGAAGCTGCGGGTCAGCACGTGATCGGGGCCGACCTGCTCCAGCGCCGGCATCTCCACCGCCTCCAAGAGCCGCCGCAGCCGGCGCATGCCGGGCGTGCCCCGCCCGCTGCCGGGCACTGCGAGATGGGCGTCGCGGGTGTCGAAGACGACCATGCCGCCGCCCTCCAGATAGGCCAACAGGCGCTCGCCGGCGGCCGGCGCCAGCGGCTCGACGTCGTCGGGCACCGGCCAGAAGATGATCGGGAACAGGGCCAGCGGGTCGTCGGCGACGTCGACGGCCACCGGCTCGCTCGTCTCCACCGAGGTGCGGCGCCAGAGGATGGTGGCGAGGCCTTCGAGGCCGGCCGCGGTGACGCGGTCGAGCCGGGCGTCACCCGAGCGCACGAAACCCAAAGGCGTGTCGCGCGCCAGCTCGACCGGGTCGAAGGACTGCGCCGCGGCCGGGCCGGCGAGCACGGCCAGGGCGAGGGCGGCCGGCGCCGGCGCGGTGCGGCGACCGTGGCCGCGCACCAGCGCCACCGCCAGCAGATCCGAGAGCAACAGGGCCAGGGCCGCGACCAGCAACCACGGCCTCAGGTCGGTCTCCTCGGCGCCGGCGAAGGGCCGTGGGGCGTGGTGGAAATCGCTCGGCGCCAGCGCGGTGAGGGCGGGCTCGGCGCGGGCGAGGTTGAAGGCGCGCTCGGCGCCGACGGCGTCGTCCGCCCAGATGCCCGGCGGCGTCGCCGGGCCGACCGTGCCGTCGAGCAGCCGGCGCGCCGG
>CAZCVH010000301.1:0-3119 GCA_964502115.1 uncultured Geminicoccaceae bacterium | reverse complement strand
GTTGGTCGGCATGATCACCAGCTTGGCCGCCGCGGTCGCGGTGGACCGGCGGCGAGGTGGCGCGGGCGTGGCCCGGGAGCGCTCGCCGGCGGGTGCGCCTCGCAGCCGCGCGCCCAGGCTCTCGGCGCCGAAGCGGGCGGCGGTCGTCGAGCCCCGGACGTGTTCGCCGAGCGCGGCGAGATTGGGCAGGACCTCCGTCGTGAGAAACGGCGACAGGCCGCCGATCTCCGCCGGGCCGGGCATGAAGGCGTCGCTGGTGTGGACCAGGGCCTGATCGAGGGTGCAATCGAGCAGCGGCACGCCGGAGACGGCGAGGTTCGCGACGAGGCACTGCAGGCGGTAGTTCTTCCGCAGCGGTACGAACAACGCGCAGACGTCGACGCGCTCGGCCAAGCTCGCCGGCAAGATCTCACCATAATGGTAGAACGGGGGTAGACCTCGACCACCCGCGGCGAGGCGGTCGCGTTTGGCTTGGCCGTCGGTGAGCACGGCGGCGCGCAGCGAGCGCGCCACCGCCAACGCACCGAGCCCGGCGAGATGCCGGCCATCGCCACCGTCCGCGCCGACGACCAGCAGCCGTGGGGGCGCCGCGGACGCCTCCGCGCCGCGCCGGCCGACGCCGAAAACCGGCGCCGACGCCACGACGTCGCCCGGGATCGCGCCCGCCTCGTTGAGATCGACCACCTCGGGGTCGCGGCCGAGCACGTAGGAGAGCTTGGCGGTGGCCGAGACGATCGCCTGACGCCGGGCGAAACTGCCGAAGGCGACGCATCGCCGGGCCTCGCCACCCGCCAGCCGGCGCAGATCCGCCAGCTTTCGGTCCTGGAGCCGGTGCGCCGCGAGAACGACCAGCGCGTCGTCGCCGGCCATCGGCTCGTCCCGCAGATAGGGCGCGAGGTCGAACTGGACGTTGCGGTTCAGACCGGCGGGAACCGACCGCACGTGCACCCCGCAGGCGATGTCCAAGCCGTCGAGCTGGCTGACGAAGACCGCCAGATCCTCGATGTCGCGGGCGTCACCGCCCGCGGTTTCACACCACAGCACGGCGCGACGCGTCGGCGAGCGGGAGTTGGTCGAGTACCCGGGCGACGAACGCCTCGGGGCGAAAGCGGGCGAGCGCCGCCTGCGCCCGGGCGACGATCTCGGCGTAGCGTCCGGGCGCGGCCACCAGCTCCGCGATGATCCGGTCGACGTCGTCGCCGTCGCCGTCGCAGGCGATCACCGCGTCGCCGAAGCTGGTCGCGGTCGCGGGATCGGTGATCACCACCTTGCCGGCGGCGATCGCCTCGGCGACGACGCGGCCGAAACTCTCCCGCCACAGCGGGTTGGTGAAGTACACGAAGAAGTCGATCTCGCGCAGGAAGGCGGCGACGTCGCCGGCGCCGAAGCGGCGCACGTCCCAGTGCGCCGGGATCGCCGTCGGCTCCAGCAGCAGGCCGTCGCCGCCGAGGATGATGCAAGCCTCGGCGTGCGGCGGAAAATGCGCCCGCATGACCTCGAGTGCGGGAAACTTCTCGAAGCCGGGGCGCGAATGACGGCCGCGACGGTCGCGCGGCCGCGGCGTCGGCGGTCGCAGCTCCGAATCGACGATGTTGAACCAGTCGTGCGGCGCCAGCGCCCACCCCCGCCGCTCGCGCGCGAGCCACTCCGCCACCGTGCGGCGGTTGTGGGGCGAGACCGGCGCGAGAACCCGCTCCCCGCAGACCAGCGCCGCCTCCAACAGCTCGAGGCAGCTCTCGACGTCGAAGGCTTGCGAGCCGTTCGGCCGCAGGAAGTTCTCGTGGGTGACGACGACCCCTCGCGCGCAGCTCATCCGCACGGTCAAGGCGTCGTCGAAGCGCAGGCAGGACGGGTTGTGGACCACGATGGTGTCGGCATGGACCACCGGCGGCTGCCAGACGAGCTCGAGGCCGTGATCGGCGAGCGCGGCCTCGAGCGAGGGATGGACGGTGCGACCGCCGAACATCGCCGTCTCGACCGCCACCACGCGTAGATCGACGACGTCGGCGAGAGCCCGGATCTCCGCCGCCGCCGCGACGCTGGTGCCGCCCGGAAAGCGCGGATCGAGCACCAGCGCCAGGCGGTGGGAGAGCCGGCGCCGGGCCGATCCCGGAGCCGGCGCGAGAGCGATGGTCGCGCTCACGACCTCCCTCCCGGCCCGGCGCGCCGCGGCTCCGGCACTCGGCTCAGTAGACGCCGCCGGCACCCGGGGCGAGCTGGTCGAGCTGGACGCCCGGCTCGCTCGCGGCCGGCGCGTCGTCCTGGTAGCCCAGGTAACCCGGCAGTTCGCCCGATTCCCTGACGAACTCGCGCAGAAGGCGCCCCATCTCGGTGTCGCCCTCCAGCAGTTCGGGGTTGCGGTCGAGATAGGCCCGCAAGCCGGCGACGTCGTTGTCCGCCAGGAAGGCTTCGATCCGGCCGAGCTCTTCGACGGTCGGTTCCGCCGCCGCCAGCGGGCTGCCGAGTTGGACAGCGAGGATCAAGGCCGATGTCGACGAGGCGAACTTCCGACGTTTCATTAAGTTTTCTCACAACCCGACCTCCCTCGGTCGACGAACCGCGAGCCTGCGGCATTCCATCGTCCGCCGCCTTTTGCGGCCGAAGTCCGCGACGGCGGGCCTTCTCGCGCTGAAAGGTGGCGGCGAGCGACCCTCAGCGCTGCTGAAGCTCCTCGAGCCGCGAGCGCAACATCCGGGTGACCTCGTCCTCCAAGCGCTCCCGCTCGGCGGCGTCCACCGTCGCCGACGCCGGCGTCGGCGCATCGGTGGAACCGGCCAGCCAAACCTCGATCGTGCCGGGCGCCGGCAGCGGGCGGAAGTCGGTAAAGTCGCGGGTCGCCACCGGCGCCCCGGCGAGGTTACGGTCGAGCACCTGGCCGACGCCGCGCGCAACGTCGCCGTATTCCGGGCGGTAATAGCGCACGTTGGTGCGGCTGACGTTGAAGCGCGCCGGCGCCCTCGTGATCTCGCCCACGCCGGCGGCCCGCAGCATCGCCGCCGTCCGCCTCGCCGTGGCGGCGGCGCTCGGCGGGAAATGCAGGACGACGCGGGTGTCGGCGGCGCCGGGCCCGAGGCGCGCTGCCGGGTCGGTCGCCGCGGTTTCGGGTCCGCAGATCGGAA
>CAZCVH010000300.1:0-3120 GCA_964502115.1 uncultured Geminicoccaceae bacterium | reverse complement strand
GAGATCGTTTCACGTGACTGGAGTTCAGACGTGTGCTCTTCCGATCTGCGCCGCCGCGCCGGCCGCGACCCGGTCCAGAAAGCCGTGCCAGGCCTCGAGAAAGCGGTCGATCGGCTTGACCGGATGGAGGTGCGCCTCGCGGCCCGGCAGCGGCGGCGGTTCGGAGGTCGAGCCGGTGTCGAGCGAGCACAGCTCGAAGTCGAGGGCGGGACCGCCGGCGCGCAGCACCCGGCCGGCGGCGAGGTCGAGACCGACCGCGCGGTCGAGGACGAGCTCCGCGCCGGCCGCCGCCGCCAGCGGTGCCAGGTCGACGTGGAAGTCCCGCCAGGCGTAATGACCGGCGACGTAGCCCGGCAGCATCCCCGAATAGGGGGCGTGGCGGTCGGGCGAGAGCACGGTCAGGCGGGCGCCGGCCACCGGGTCGCGGGCCCAGGCGCGCAAGGTGAGCGCGTGGGCGTGGCCGCCGCCGACCAGGACGACGCGAGGTGCCGTCATCCCGCTCAGAGGACGCCGGCGTCGAGGCCGGCGGCCATGTACATGCCGAGCTCGCGCACCTGCTCGAGGAAGCCGTCGTCCCAGGCGCCGCGGCAGATGACGGGCTCGTGGGCGCGCTTCCAGCGCAGCCCCGTCGCGATGCTTTCCACCGCGCGGCGGGTGCCGGTGCCGTCCTGGCCGGCGCGGACGTAGAGGGCGTAGGGCAGGGCTTCGGTCTCCTCCAGGAGCGGGTAGTAGCAGCGGTCGAAGAAGTCCTTCAGCGCCCCGCTCATGTAGCCGAGGTTCTCCGTGGTGCCGAGGATCACCGCCTGCGCCGCCAACACCTCGTCGGGGCCGGTCTCGAAGGGGCCGAGCACGACGGTGTCGACCTCGGGCACCTCGTGGGCGCCCTCGGCCACGGCGTAGCGCAGGGCCTCGGTGTTGGCCGAGGGGGCGTGGGCGACGACCAGCAGGCGCTTGGTCGCGGCCACGCTCAAAGCGTCGCCACGGTGCCGTCGGCGCGCGGATCGGCGGCGCCCTCCAGCACGCCCGAGGGGTGCACGCAGATCGCACCGGCGTGGCCCATGCGGTCGTCGAAATCGTCGACCAGCTCCAAGGGGTGGCCGGCGATGCGGAGCTCGTCGCAGAGATGCGCGGCGAAGCGCTTCTCCAGCTTGAGCGTCGTCGAGCGCTCGCCCCAGGTCCGGCCCAACAGCCAGCGGGGTGCCGTGATCGCCGCCTGCAGGTCTTGGCCGAAGCGGGCGAAGCGGGTGAAGACCGCCGCCTGGGTCTGCGGCTGGCCGTCGCCGCCCATGGTGCCCCAGACCAGCGTGCGGCCGTCGTCGAAGCGCGCCAGCGCGGGGTTGAGGGTGTGGCGCGGGCGGCGGCCGGGGCCGAGGCCGTTGGGGCCGTCGTCGAGCGCGAAGGCGGCACCGCGGTTCTGCCAGACGACGCCGGTGCCCGGCACGACGACGCCCGAGCCGTATTCCCAATAGGTGCTCTGGATGACGCTCACCACCCGGCCGTCGTGGTCGGCGGCGCCCACCCAGACGGTGTCGCCGCCGTCCGCAGCGGCGGGCCAGGGTGCGGCCGTGCCCATGTCGATGCGCGCCGCCTCGGCGTCGAGAAAGCCCGGCTCGAGCCAGTCGCGCACGTCCTCGCGCATCGAGGCCGGATCGCCGAGCTCGGCGTCGCGCTTGGCGAAGGCGCGCTTGGTGGCCTCGACCAGGCCGTGGAGATGATCGACGCCGTCGGCCTCGACCACGCCGAGCCGGTCGAACAGCGCCAGGATCATCAACGACGCCACGCCCTGGCTCGGCGGCGGCAGGTTGAAGATCTCCGCGTCGCCCAGCTTCAGCGCCAGCGGCTCGACGTGCTCGGCATGGAAGGCCTCGAAATCGGCGAGGCGCAACGGGCTGCCGATGGCCTCGAGGCCGACCGCGAGGTCACCGGCCAGCTCGCCGCGGTAGAAGTCGTCCAGGCCGGCGCCGGCGAGGCGCTTCAGCGTCCGGGCGAGCGTCGGCTGGTGCAGGATCGCGCCGGCGTGCAGACCGTCCGGCAGAAAGGTCTCGGCGAAGCCGGCGACGGGCTGGAGCTCGTCGCGCTTGGCGGCGGTGAGCGCGGCCCCGCCGGACGTGATCGCCACGCCCCGCTCGGCATGGCGGATGGCGTCCTCCACGAGCCGCGCCAGCGGCAGCGGCGCGCCCCAATGGTGGGTGGCGTTCAAGGCCGCCTGCCAGCCGCCGACGGCACCGGCGACGGTGAGCGCCGCGTCGGGCCCGCGTGCGGGGATGGTGTCGAGGTCGCGCGCCCGGTAGCGCTCGCGCGTCGCGAGGCCGGCGGCCGGTCCGGCGGCGTCGATGGCGACGGGCGGCCGACCCGGCTCGGCGATCACCCAAAAGCCGTCGCCGCCGAGGCCGTTCATGTGGGGGTAGACCACGGCGATCGTCGACAGCGCCGCCACCGCGGCCTCGACGGCGTGACCGCCCTCGCGCAGCACCGCCGCGCCGGCCTCGGCCGCGAGGTGGTGCGGGGCCGTGACCATGCCGCCGAGCGCGGTGCGGGAACGCAGCATCGTGATCCTCCCGAGAGGGCGCGCGGTGGCGCGCCACGCTCGAACGTGGCACGAGCGCGGCGCGCGGAAAAGCGCATGAGCCGGGGGTCGACATGGTGCGGAGGGAGGAGGTGTGCCTGAGCGTCGACGCGCTCGCCGCGAGCGACGCGCTGGTGCTCGACGCGTCCTGGCTCTACCCGCCGCTCAACCCCGCCGGCATCGACGTCCGCGCCCGCTACCGAGAGGCGCACATCCCCGGCGCCGTCTTCTTGGATCTCGCCGCGCTGTCGCCGCGGCGTCGGGCCGCGGCGGATGTGCCCGCCCTCGCGCCGCCGCCGCCGGCGAACTTGCGCGCGGCGCTCGACGCGTTCGGCGTCGGCGCGGACGAGCCGGTGGTCGTCACCGATCAGGACGGCGGTGTCGCCACCGCGCCCTTCGCACGGCTGGCCCTCCTGGACGCGGGCTTCGCCGACGTCCGTCTGCTCGACGGCGGCACGCCGGCCTGGGCCGCGGCGGGCCGACCGCTGACGTAGATCGGAAGAGCGTCGATCAGGGAGAGAGAGTAGATCTCGGTGGTCGCCGTATCATTAAAG
>CAZCVH010000299.1:0-3126 GCA_964502115.1 uncultured Geminicoccaceae bacterium | reverse complement strand
TGGCGCTGGCCGCCCGAGAACTCGTGCGGGTAGCGGTCGATCGCCGCCGGGTCGAGGCCGACCTCCTCGAGGGCTTCGACGACGCGCGCACGGCGGGCCGCGCGGTCGGTCTCGCGCTCGTGGAGCTGGAGCCCCTCGCCGACGATCTCGCCCACCGACATGCGCGGGCTGAGGCTGCCGTAGGGGTCCTGGAAGACGATCTGCATCTGGCGCCGCAAGGGGCGGAGCCGGGAGAAGCTCCAGCCCTGAACGTCGGTTCCGGTGAAGACGATCGGCCCTGCGCTCTTGGTGAGGCGCAAGAGCGCCATGCCGAGCGTGGTCTTGCCCGAGCCGCTCTCGCCGACGACGCCCACGGTCTCGCCCTCGCGCACGGCGACGGTGACGCCGTCGACCGCCTTGACGTGGCCGACGGTGCGCTTCAAGAGCCCGCGCTGGATCGGGAAATGGACCTCGAGGTCGCGGCTCTCGACCACGACCGGGGCGCCCGCGCGCGGCGGCTCGGGCGTGCCGCTCGGCGCCGAGGCCAGGAGGTGGCGGGTGTAGGGGTGCTGCGGGTCGCGGTAGAGCCGCTCGGTCGCGCCCGCTTCGACGATGCGGCCCTCGTGCATCACCGCGACCCGGTGCGCGATCGAGCGCACGATGGTGAGGTCGTGGGTGATCAACAGAACCGACATCTTAAGTCTCGACTGCAAGTCCCTCAGCAGGTCGAGGATCTGGGCCTGGATGGTGACGTCGAGGGCGGTGGTGGGCTCGTCGGCGATCAGCAGCGCCGGGTCGTTGGCGAGCGCCATCGCGATCATGACCCGCTGGCGCTGACCGCCGGAGAGCTGGTGCGCGAAGGCGTCGAGCCGGCTCTCGGCCTCGGGCAGCCGGACCAGGCGCAGGAGCTCGAGCACGCGCTCGCGCGCGCTCCGGCGCGTCATGCCGCTGTGGAGCAACAGGCTCTCGGCGATCTGCTTCTCGATGGTGTGGAGCGGGTTCAAGGACGTCATCGGCTCTTGGAAGATCATGCCGACGCGGTCGCCGCGGATGCGCTTCAAGGTGCGCTCCGACGCGCCGACGAGCTCGGTGCCCTCGAAGCGGATCGAGCCGGTGGGGTGGCTCGCCGCCGGATAGGGCAGGAGCTGCAGGATCGAGAGCGCGGTGACGGACTTGCCCGAGCCGCTCTCGCCGACGAGCGCCACGGTCTCGCCGGGCTCGATGGCGAAGCTCACCCCCTTCACCGCGTCGATCGGCCCGCCCTCGCCACGGAAGCGGACGGCGAGATCGCGGACGTCGACGAGGCTCATCGAAACACCTTTCGCGGATCGAAGGCGTCGCGCACGCCCTCGAAGACGAAGACCAGAAGCGACAGCATCACCGCGAGCACGACGAAGCCGGAGATGCCGAGCCAGGGCGCCTGCAGGTTGTTGCGCCCCTGCTGGAGCAGCTCGCCCAGGCTCGGCGAGCCCGGCGGCAGGCCGAAGCCCAAAAAGTCGAGCGAGGTCAGCGTCGTGATCGAGCCGGTCAGGATGAAGGGCATCAGCGTCACGGTGGCGACCATCGCGTTGGGCAGCACGTGGCGCCACATGATGGTGGCGTTGGACACACCCAGTGCGCGCGCCGCGCGCACGAAGTCGAAATTGCGCGCGCGCAAAAACTCGGCGCGGACGACGTCGACCAGCGACATCCAGGAGAAGAGCAGCATCAGGCCCAACAACCACCAGAAGTTGGGCGTGACCACGCTCGCCAGGATGATCAGGAGGTAGAGGGTGGGCAGGCCCTGCCAGACCTCGATGAAGCGCTGAAAGCCGAGATCGACCCAGCCGCCGAAATAGCCCTGCACCGCCCCCGCCGCGATGCCGATGATCGAGGACGCCACCGTCAGCGTCAGGCCGAACAGCACCGAGATCCGAAAGCCGTAGATGATCCGCGCCACCACGTCGCGGCTCTGATCGTCGGTGCCGAGCCAGTGCTCGGCGGAGGGCGGCGACGGCGCCGGCCCGGCGAGCCCGGTGGCGTAGGTGTCGTAGCTGTAGGGGATGGGCGGCCAGACCATCCAGCCGGCATCATCGATGAGCGCCTTCACCGCCGGGTCGCGGTAGTCGGCCTCGGTCGGAAAGAAGCCGCCGAAGCTCGTCTCCGGGTAGCTCACCAGGACGGGGACGTAGGGCGCGCCGTCGAACCAGACGAAGATGGGCTTGTCGTTCGCCAGCATCTCGGCGAACAGGCTGAGCACGAAGAGGAAGAGGAAGAGCTTGAGCGACCCGTAGCCGCGCCGGTTGCGCTTGAAGTTGGCGAGGCGGCGCTCGTTCAACGGGCTGAGGCGCAGCCGCACGCCCAAAAAGCGGATGCCGGCTTCGGCGGGCGGCGGTGCGAGGGTGCGGGCCTCGTCCATCAAGCGGTCCGGCGCTCGAAATCGATGCGCGGGTCGACCGCGACGTAGGCGAGATCCGAGATCAGCTTCACCACCAGGCCCAACAGCGTGAAGACGAAGAGCGTGCCGAACATCACCGGATAGTCGCGCCGGAGCGCCGCCTCGAAGCCCAGAAGGCCGAGGCCGTCGAGCGAGAAGATGATCTCGATGAGGAGCGAGCCGGTAAAGAGTATGCCGATGAAGGCGCCGGGAAAGCCGGCGATGATCAACAGCATCGCGTTCCTGAAGACGTGGCCGTAGAGGACGCGGCCCTGATCGCAACCCTTGGCGCGGGCGGTCAGCACGTACTGCTTGTTGATCTCGTCCATGAACGAGTTCTTGGTCAGCATGGTGAGCCCGGCGAAGGCGCCGATCGACAGCGCCAGCACCGGCAGCGTGATGTGCCACAGATAATCGACGAGCTTCATCGGCCAGCTCAAGTCGCCCCAGTCGTCGGAGACCAGGCCACGCAGCGGAAACCAGTCGAGGTAAGAGCCGCCGGCGAACAGCACGACCAGGAGGATCGCGAACAGAAAGCCCGGCACGGCGTAGCCGACGATGATCAGCCCGGAGGTCCAGACGTCGAAGGGCATGCCGTCGTTCACCGCCTTTTTGATGCCGAGCGGGATCGAGACGAGGTAGGTCAGAAGCGTCGTCCACAGGCCGAGCGAGATCGAGACCGGCATCTTTTCGAGGACGAGGTCGACCACGGGCTTGTCGACGAAGAAGCT
>CAZCVH010000298.1:0-3169 GCA_964502115.1 uncultured Geminicoccaceae bacterium | reverse complement strand
CGGCCCGAGCGCGTCGAGCCGCGCCCGGCTGGTGGCGGCGAGATCGCGCACCATCGCGTCCATCACCCGCCGCACCGTCTCGTGCACCCGCCGACGCGGCTCCAGCTCGGCGAAGCGGGCGGCGACCTCGCCCGCGGCGTCGCCCACGACCGGCAGCGCGCGCAGCTCCTCGAACGCCAACAGCCCGGCCCGCAGACCGTCGTCGAGGTCGTGATTGACGTAGGCGACGTCGTCGGCGAGCGCGGCGAGCTGCGCCTCCACCGGCGCGAAGCCGGCGAGCGCGATACCGCGCTCGGCCGCGATCTCGGCGACCGGCGGCGGCGGTCGGCGCGCCGGGCCGTTGTGCTTCACCAGGCCTTCGAGGGTCTCGAACGTCAAGTTGAGGCCGTCGAAGGCGGCGTAGCGCTGCTCGAGCCGGGTCACCACCCTGAGCGTCTGGACGTTGTGGTCGAAGCCGCCATGGCCCTCGAGGCGGGCGTCGAGCGCCTCCTCGCCGGCGTGGCCGAAGGGGCTGTGGCCGAGGTCGTGGGCGAGCGCGATGGCCTCGGCCAGATCCTCGTCGACGCCGAGCCCGCGGGCGAGCGTGCGCGCGATCTGGGCGACCTCGAGCGAGTGCGTCAGCCGGGTGCGGTAATGGTCGCCGACATGGTTGACGAAGACCTGCGTCTTGTACTCCAGCCGGCGGAACGCGGTGGAGTGGATGATGCGGTCGCGGTCGCGCTGGAACGGGCTCCGCAGCGGGTGCTCGGGCTCGACGAGATGGCGGCCGCGACTGGTCTCGGGGCGGCAGGCGAAGTCGGCCGGCACGATGGTGGGCCTCCGCGGGCGGCGGCGCGTCTTTGACACGACGGAGCGGGTGCCTACATTCCGCGGGTCAGAGATTCAATAGGGACACGGGTCATGGCGGAAGCCTCGGCGCCGGCGCCGTTCCAGGTCTCCGAGCGGGCGTTCGCGCGGGTGCGCGAGATCCTCGCGCGCGAAACCGAGCCGGAACTTCAGCTCAGGATCAGCGTCTCCGGCGGCGGCTGTTCCGGTTTTCAATACGGCTTCGACCTCGACGCCGATCATCAGGTCGACGACATCGCTGTCGAGCGCGACGGCGTCCGTGTCGTCATCGACGGCATGTCGCTCTTGTACATGGCCGGCGCCGAGCTCGACTACGTCGAGGACCTGACCGGCTCCTATTTCGCCATCAAGAACCCGAGCGCCTCGTCGTCCTGCGGCTGCGGCAACTCCTTCGCGATCTGAGGCGTGAAGATCGCCACCTGGAACGTGAACTCGATCCGGCGGCGGACGGAGGCGGTGCTGGCCTGGGCCGAGGCGCAAGGCGTCGACGTCCTGTGCCTGCAGGAGACCAAGGTCGGTGACGACCAGTTCCCCCGCGCGCCGTTCGAAGCCGCCGGCTTCCACGTCGCCACCTTCGGCGAGCCGCAGCGCAACGGCGTCGCCATCCTGGCCAAGAGCGCGCCGACGGAGGTGACGCGCGGCCTGCCGGGTGACGGCGGCGCCGCCCAGGCGCGCTGGCTCGAGGCCACCGTCGACGGGGTGCGGATCGCCTCGGTCTACGTTCCCAACGGCACCGCCGTCGATTCCGACAACTTCTCCTACAAGCTCGCCTTTTTCGGCCGCCTCGGGGCCCGCCTCGACACCGCGCTGGAGGCCGAGACGCCCTTGGTCGTCGCCGGCGACTTCAACGTCGCGCCCGAGCCGATCGACGTCTGCGACCCCGCCGGCTGGGAGGGCGGCATCTGCTTTCACATGGACGAGCGCCGGGCCTGGCGGCGGCTGGTCCATCGCGGCTTCACCGACGGTTTCAGAGCGCTGGAGCCGTCCGCCCGGGTCTACTCCTTCTGGGAGCACAAGGGCCGCGCCTTTCAAACCGACGAGGGCGTGCGCATCGACCACGCGCTCTTGAGCCCGCCGGCCGCCGACCGCCTGCGCGCGGCCGCGATCGACCCGACCCCGCGCGGCGCGAAGGACGCCTCCGATCACGCGCCGTTGTCGGTGACGCTGGCCTGAACGGCTCGACCCGTCGCCGGCGGGCCGCTGAAGGCTTCGACGAAGCGGTCGCGGAAGGCCGCCATCGGCCAGGCGTCGAGATCCGATGACGGCAGCATGCCCGCGCTCCAGCCCCAGTCCTCGAGCGCAGCCAGTACCGCCGGCGGGGCGATGACGTGCATCGGCACGTCGAAGCCGGCGCCCTCGCCCGTGACCAGCGGTGCCGGCTGGTGGTCGCCCACCACGACCAGAACGCGGTCGTCGCGCGCGAAGGCCTCGACGTAGGCGGCGAGGTTGGCGAGCGCGTAGTCGACCGCCTTCAGGTATTGCGCGCGCACCCGCTCGGGGTCGCGCCAGACCACCGCCGGCGGGTCGCCGGCGCGGGCGTGGGGCGTGAAGACGCTGCCGTCGCCGACCTCGTTCCAGTCGAGTACCGGCGGGATCGGGGTCCAGGGCGCGTGGCTCGAGATCAGCGCCACCTCGGCCAGCACCGGTGGGCGATCGGCGGGCGCGAGCTCGAGCCGCTCGAGCGCGCTCAGCGTGTACTGATCCGGCATGGTCACCCAGTTGAAGGGCTCACCGGCATAGCCGAGCTCGGCCGCGGTGTAGGTGGCGTCGTAGCCGAACCAGCTTCCCTCCGGCCACGGCATGGTGATCGCCGGCATCACCGCCGCCGTGCGCCAGCCGGCGCGCGCGAAGCCGTGGATCAGCGAGCGGCGTGCGCTCGCGAGCAGGGCGGCGTAGCGCTGCTGGTGGTCGATGCGCATGCCGGTCAGCAGGGTGGCGTGGGCGAGCCAGCTCTGCCCGCCCTTCACCGGCGCGGTGAGCCAGCCCGAGCGCGCGCCGTAGCCGACCTCGCCCAGCGTCGCCTCGAAGCGTCGCAGGCGCTCGCGGGTGGTGGCGGCGTAGCGCGCGTCGTCGAGCGCCGTGCGGCCGTAAGATTCGACCACGAGGAAGAGGACGTCGCGTCCCGCCAGCCGCGCGAACAGCTCCGCGGTCGGCACCTCGGCCTGGGCGTCGCGCGCCGCGTGGCGCTCGAACGCCCGCATCGCGGCGAGCGCGCTCACGCCGTCGCGCAGCTTGCCCTCGACGAGCGCCGCGGTGTCGGCGTGCACCCCCGGCAACAGCGCGCTCGCCGCCACCGCACCGGCGAGCGCGGCGGTGGCGATGG
>CAZCVH010000297.1:0-3183 GCA_964502115.1 uncultured Geminicoccaceae bacterium | reverse complement strand
GGCGCTTCCGTGCGCGCGCGGGCACGGCTCGCCCGCCGCCACGAAAGGGCTGCGTGCGGACGCTCCCGCGATCATGCCGTCGCCGCCACGGCGGGCGGGATTGGGCCATCACGATCGTGTTCAGGCCCGATGCCGACCGCGACACGCTCCGGATCGCGGGTCGCGTTCGGCGGGCGCAACCGGCTCGGCTCGGCCGAGGACCGTCGCCCGTTCGAGGTCCCCCGAAGACGCGGGTCAGCGTTTCGCGACCTCGCCTCGTCGCCGAGTTACCCCGCCAGCGGTCGAAGGGGCGTCGACCCGGTCCGGGCCGCCAGCCGGCGCTGTCGGTATGCCCGCGCGTCGGTCCGTCGCGGGTGTCCTGCGCGTGCTCAGCTCTCGAAGCGCGTGTGCCCGCGTCGGCGCTCGTCGATGGGCAGATCGAGGTGCAGCGGCTGTTGGGCGCGCTGGGGGCAGTGCTGGCGCGGGCAGAGGCGGCAGTTGATGCCGATGGGCGTGGCGAGGCCGGGATCGCCGAGCTGATAGCCCTGGGCGTAGATCAGCTTGGGCGCGTGCTCGATGGCGCAGCCGAGGGTGACGGCGAGGCGGTGGTCGTGGCTGTGGCGGTCCAGCGCCGGGCGGTCGACGGTGCGGCTGATCGTGAAGTACTGCGCGCCGTCGGGGAGCTCGACGAACTGGGGTAGGATGCGGCCGGGCATCGCGAAGCTCTGGTGGATGTCCCAGCGCGGGCACGCCCCGCCGTACTGGGCGAGGTTGAAGCTGGTGGCGTTGAAGCGCTTGGTGACGTTGCCGGCGCGGTCGATGCGCACGAAGAAGAGCGGCACGCCCTGGGCGCCGTCGCGCTGCAGCGTGGTGAGCCGGTGGCAGGCCTGCTCGTAGGAGACGCCGAAGCGCGCCGCCAGGTGGTCGATGTCGTAACCGCTCGTCTCCGCCTCCTCGAGGAAGGTCTCGTAGGGCATCAGCACCGCGGCGGCGAGGTAGTTGGCGAGCTCGACCCGGCAGCGCGCCTGCTCGCGCGCGCCCTCGAGCCCGCCGTCGGCGATGATGCGGTCGATGACCGCGCGCGATTCCAAAAGACCGGCGACATGGGTGAGCTGGAACACCTTGTTGGGGTAGTCCATCGCGTCCGAGAGCCGGATGCGCCCCGCCGCCTCGTCGTAGTCCCGGAGCATGTGGGGCAGCTCGCGCGTCGAGGTCGGGACGACCTCGATACCGAAGCGCTCGGCGAGCCGGCGCTTGAGGTGGGCGTAGACCTCGTCGGGGGCGATGTCCTCGCCTTCGTGGAAGCGCTCGGCGGCGCGCTCGAGCGCGTCGAAATGGTTGCGGTGCCGGCGGAACAGGTCGTGCACGACCGTCTCGACCCGCTGATAGGACGGCGCCTCGCCGCCTTCGCTCGCCAACAGCAGCTGCTCGCTGAGCCCGCGATAGGCGCGGTGCAGGCCCAACAGGGTGCGGGCCAGCCGCGGGCTGTGGTCGAGCGCGGCGCGCAGCTCCTGCAGGTCCGGCTTGTCGGCGCCGAAGACCGGGTCCTCCAGCGCGTTCTTGAGGTCGGCGAGCGTGCTGGGCGCGTCGTCCTGCAGGAGATCGCGCCAGTCCACACCGTAGACCTCGGCGACCCGCAAAAGCACCGGCAGCGACAGCGAGCGCTGGTTGTTTTCCAAAAGGTTGACGTAGGACGCGCTCACCCCGAGCGCCTTGGCCATGTCCACCTGGCTCTGGCTGCGCTCCTTCCTGAGCTGGCGCAGCCGCGGGCCGACGAAGGTCTTGCGGACGCGCAACGTGGCCTCCCTGTCATCGCGGCTTTTGACAAGTTTACATCATGTGTGGCCGTAAACCACAAGCCTGACACGCCGACCCGGTTTTTCTTCGTGCGGGCGGCGCGCGGGGTTATGGCGCGGTGGTGGGCCGGCGGCTCGGCCCACCACACGCAACCGCGGACGATCGGGGCCAGCCAGCATGCGCACAGGGATCACCCACCTCTACACCCCGGGACCGACCAACCTGCCGGAGCAGGTCCGCCAAGCCATGAACCTGTCGGTGCGGGACGTGCGCGCCCACGACCACGGCGAGCTCACCGAGCCGCTCTTCGACGGCGTCAAGCGCGTCTTCAAGCAGCGGCGGGGACGGATGTTCTTCGTGCCGGGCTCGGCGACCGACGCTTGGCGAGCCGCCATCACCAACACCCTCGACCCCGGCGACAAGGTGCTCATGGCCCGTCACGGCCGGTTCTCGCTGCTGTGGGTCGAGATGGCCGCCGAGCTCGGGCTCGAGGTCGAGGTCGTCGACGCGCCCTGGGGCGACGCCGTGCCCGTCCAGGCGATGGCGCGCCGGCTCGAGGCCGACCACGCGGGCGAGATCAAGGCCGTCTTGGTCACCCACAACGAGACCGCCACCGGCGTCACCTCGCCGGTGCCGGCGATGCGCGACGTCCTCGACGCGCTCGATCACTCGGCGCTGCTGTTCGTCGACGGCACCAGCTCGATCGCGTCGATCGACTTCCGCATGGACGCGTGGGGCGTCGACCTCGCCGTCTGCGGCTCGCAGAAGGGCTTCATGCTGCCCGCCGGCCTCGCCATGCTCGCCGTCGGCGACAAGGCGATGGCGGCGAGCGAGCGGGCGCGGCGGCGTCGGACCGCCGTCGACTTCGCCGAGATGGCGCGGCTGAACGACGACGGCGCCTTTCCCTACACCCCGCCGACGCAGCTGTTCCAAGGCCTCCGGGCCGCCCTCGACCGGCTCTTCGCCGAGGGGCTGGAGCAGGTCTTCGCGCGCCACCGCCGCCTCGCCGAGGGCGTGCGCCGCGGCGTGCGCGCCTGGGGGCTGGAGACGGTCGCGCGCGACCCCCGCTTCGCGTCGAACACCGTCACCGCGGTGCGGGTGCCGGCGGACGTCGACGCCCGCGAGGTCGTCCGCATCGCCGAGGACAGGTACCGCACCTCGTTCGGCTCGGGCCCTGGCCCGCTCGCCGGCAAGGCGTTCCGCATCGGCCATCTGGGCGACCTCAACGAGGTCATGTGCCTGTCGGCGCTCGCCGCCGCCGAGATGGCCCTCAACGAGGCCGGCTGCCCGATCCAGCTCGGCGCCGGCGTCGGCGCGGCCCAGGGCTGGTTCCAGGACGCGGGCATGACGCTCGACCTGCGCGCCGTCGCCTGAGAGGCCGCCACTGAATGGTCGCACGCACGGCCG
>CAZCVH010000296.1:0-3199 GCA_964502115.1 uncultured Geminicoccaceae bacterium | reverse complement strand
GGCGCTGATGGGCGTCGGCGGCGGGACGTGCAGCTTCACGACGCATCTGCGCCCGACGCCGGTGATCGCCCTCGGCTTCGTCGCCGGCGTCGCCGTGCATCTCGTCATGAACGGGGTTCGAGGAGCCGACGCGGGGGTCGCGCGCTCCGCCGCGTCCTCGGCGCCGTGTCGGACGCGAGGGCAGACCGCCCGAACGGGGTGGCGCGCCCGAGCGCGCATCGTCACCGACGCAAACGGCGGGGCCGGAGCCCCGCCGTCGGTGAGTTCGCGGTTAGGGACGGCTCAGAAGTCCATGCCGCCCATGCCGCCCATGCCGCCCATGCCGGCGTCGGCGCCGGCACCGCCGCTCTGCTTCTGCTCGGGGCGCTCGGCCACCATCGCCTCCGTCGTGATGAGGAGGCCCGCCACCGACGCGGCGTCCTCGAGCGCGGTGCGCACCACCTTCACGGGGTCGATGACACCGGTCTTGACGAGGTCCTCGTAGGTGTCGGTACCGGCGTTGTAGCCGTAGTTGTACTCCGAGTTCTCGAGCAGCTTGCCGACGACCACCGAGGCGTCGACGCCGGCGTTGGCCGCGATCTGGCGCACCGGCGCCTGGATGGCGAGGCGCACCATGTCGACGCCGCGACGCTGGTCGTCGTTGGCGGGCTTGAGGCCCTCGAGGGCTTCGGTGGCTCGGAGCAGCGAGACGCCGCCGCCGGGCACGATGCCCTCCTCGACCGCGGCGCGGGTCGAGTTCATGGCGTCGTCGACGCGGTCCTTGCGCTCCTTCACCTCGACCTCGGTGGCCCCGCCGACGCGGATCACCGCGACACCGCCGGCGAGCTTGGCGAGCCGCTCCTGCAGCTTCTCGCGGTCGTAGTCGGAGGTGGTCTCCTCCATCTGCGCGCGGATCTGGCTGCAGCGGCCCTCGATGGCGTCCTTGTCACCGAAGCCGTCGATGAGGGTGGTGTCTTCCTTCTTGATGACGACGCGCTTGGCGCGGCCGAGCATGTCGAGCGTGACGTTCTCGAGCTTGATGCCGATGTCCTCGCTGACGACCTGGCCGCCGGTGAGGATCGCCATGTCCTCGAGCATCGCCTTGCGCCGGTCACCGAAGCCCGGTGCCTTGACGCTCGCCACCTTGAGGCCGCCGCGCAGCTTGTTGACGACGAGCGTCGCCAAGGCCTCGCCCTCGACGTCCTCGGCGATGATGAGGAGCGGCTTGCTGGACTGCACGACCTGCTCGAGCACCGGCAGGAGCGCCTGCAGATTGGAGAGCTTCTTCTCGTGGAAGAGGATGTAGGGCTCGTCCATCTCCGTCAGCATCTTCTCGCTGTCGGTGACGAAGTAGGGCGAGAGGTAGCCGCGGTCGAACTGCATGCCCTCGACCACGTCGAGCTCGGTCTCGAGACCCTTGGCCTCTTCGACCGTGATGACGCCCTCGTTGCCGACCTTCTGCATGGCCTGGGCGAGCATCTCGCCGATCTCGGTGTCGCCGTTGGACGAGATCGTGCCGATCTGCTTGACTTCCTCGGTGCCGCTGATCGGCTTGGCGTGCTCGCGCAGATGATCGACGATCGTGGTCACCGCCATGTCGACGCCGCGCTTGAGGTCCATCGGGTTCATGCCGGCGGCGACCGCCTTGACGCCCTCGCGCACGATCGACTGCGCCAGCACGGTGGCGGTGGTGGTGCCGTCACCGGCGATGTCGTTGGTCTTCGACGCCACCTCGCGCACCATCTGCGCGCCCATGTTCTCGAACTTGTCGGAGAGCTCGATCTCCTTGGCGACGGTCACACCGTCCTTGGTGATCCGCGGCGCCCCGAAGCTCTTGTCGAGCACGACGTTGCGGCCCTTGGGCCCCAGCGTCACCTTGACCGCGTCCGCGAGCACATCGACGCCGCGCAACATCCGGTTGCGCGCATCGGTATTAAACCTAACGTCTTTCGCCGTCATCTTCTAACCATGTCCTTGCAAGGTGGTCGTTCGCGCCAGGATGACTTACGCCGCCTGCTGGCCCGCCCCGGTTCCTTCGACGACGCCGAAGATGTCGTTTTCCTTCATCACCAGGAGATCTTCGCCGTCGATCTTGATTTCGGTGCCGGACCATTTACCGAAGACGACGGTGTCGCCCGGCTTCACGTCCGGGGCGATGTGCTTGCCGTCGTCGTCGCGCGCGCCCGGACCGACGGCAAGGACCTCGCCCTGCTGCGGCTTTTCTTTAGCGGTGTCGGGAATGATAATGCCGCCGGCGCTCTTTTCTTCGGCTTCGATACGCCGAACGAGCACACGGTCATGCAAGGGCCTAAAACCCATGATCGACCTCCATCGAGGGATGTTACGCGGACTGTTGGCACTCACCACTCGCGAGTGCCAACTCGCACATAAGAGGTCGGGGTCGCGCGTCAAGCGGCCGCGCGCGAATTTTTTCGAAGGCGCCGTCAGCGCTCGGCCCCGCCGGTCCAAAAGCCGAGTTTGCGGCCGTGGTCGGCCTCGATCCGGCGGCGGAACAAGGCGTGGCTCTCGAACCGATCGAAATCGGCGACGCGCTCGGCGAGCGCCGCGCATTCGCGCCAGTGCCGCGCGGCGTGGCGGTAACGGGTCGTGCGCTTGCGCGTCAACGTCGCTTCGATCATCGCGCGCCGGAGCAGCGTCGCCGCCAGCGGGTGTTTCTCGCCGAGCGCGTCGGCGGCCGGCGACAGCAGCTCCCAGCGGTCGCCGTCGAATTCCTCCGCGCGCTCGATGACGAGCTTCGCCGCCTCGCGCGGCGCCGGCCACTTCGACAGAAAGGCGAGCGCGACGTGCACCCGCGCGAAGGCTCGCGCGACGGCGAAGGCGCGCTTTTCCGCCTCGACGTCGTCGAACTCGGGCAGGCGCTTCAAGAACGCCCGCAGATGATCGGGGTCGAGCGTCTCGGCGAACCAGGCCCAGCGGCGGGCCTGCGCCCCCGCGGCATCGCCCAGCGCCTCCATCACGTCGGCCTCGACGTGGTCGCGTTCCGGCCAGCGCGCACCGCCCGGCGCGACCTCGGCCAGCGCTGCCGCGGCCTCGCCGGCGCGGCCGGCGGCCAACAGACGGCGCGCGATGGCGGCCGCGATCGCCGGCGCGCGGCGGGCCTCGGCGTCGAACAGCGCCGCATAGGCGTCGACGTCGCCGTCGAAATCGGCGAGCCAGATCGGAAGAGCACACGTCTGAACTCCAGTCACGTGAAACGATC
>CAZCVH010000295.1:0-3211 GCA_964502115.1 uncultured Geminicoccaceae bacterium | reverse complement strand
CTGATATCGTGGGGTATGCCTGGTATCGGATCCGTGACAGCGTGGACGCGCGGGCTTCTTCGGGCGGCGGCGGGTCGGCGGCTTCGAGGCGGGCGTCGGGCGGCGTCGGGGGGCCAAATCCGTCTCCGGCAGGCGTTGACCGTGCGCTCTCAGCTCATGCGGCAACGGCCTGAACGGTCAATGAAAATCGCAGGAGCGAGGAGCGGCACGCGCGTCGGCCGCGGCCGCCGGCGCGGCGTGGGCGAGGCGGATCGACAACGGCGGAGAACCCTGATCATCCCGTTGCGTGGCCACATCGGTCGCGACCAGGGCCGCGGCGGCATCGTCGGCGATCACCTGCCGGGCCGTCACGCCGAGCCGGGTGTCGCCGGCGAGCCACCAGAGGAAGGCGTGCGTGTCGAGGAGAAACCGCATTCTGTTCGAACCCGCGAAGTTCCTCATCGTACAACGGCGCGAAGAACGGGTCGTCCACGTCGATCTTGCCGCGTAGCGCCCCGAACCGGCGCCTGGCGCGCTTCTCGGTCAGCGGCGCCGAGCGCGCCACCGGCTTGCCGTCGCGGGCGATGACCACGTCCTCGCCGGTTTCGACGCGCGCCGACAGCCGCGCGAGTTGCGTTCGCACCTCGTGAATGTCGACCGTCGCCAAGCGGCCCTCCTTCCTCGCCCGGTACCCGCAGGATGGGGGAACGGACGTCGTTCGTCGAAGTAGCGATCCTGCGCGCGGGCGCGCCGACTCGCAGCCGGCGCCGCGGCGATCTTCTTCAAGCGGCCGGGAGCGGCACGTGCGTCGGCCGCGACCCCGTCACGATCGATCTTGCTCGCCCAAGCGGATCAACATCCGACGGTGATGATCCTGCCCGCCGAAGAAAACGCCGAGCACTCGGACCTCCGACGCATCGTCATCCACCTCGAAGTAGAGTACGACCCGATCCGCGGTGAGGCTCCGCAGGTCGGCCAGCAGATCCGGGCGCGGGCTGCCACGGTGGGGATGTTCGGCCAACGCCGCCATCATGTCCTCGACGGCTTCGATCCGTCGCTCCACCCGGCTCGACGCGTCCGCAACGCCGTCGCCGAACGCGCGGTAGCTTTCAAAGAGGAAATCCGCCAGCAACGCCAGATCACGGTCGGTGGCGAGTGCGCGGCGTACCCTATAGGTCCTCAAGACCCGCCCGTTTGGCGGCGAGCATCGCGCGGGTGCGCGCGCGCCCCTCGTCGACGTCCACGAAAGGGCCGGTCCGCCGGTCGGCGAGAAGCTGGCGAAGCGCTTCGCGCTCGGCGTCGTGTAACTCGGTCTCGCGGCGCACCATCTCCAGGCCGTGCTGGAGAACCGCGCTCAGGCTGGCGAAGCGACCCGACCGCACCAGCTGCCGCGCGAACGCCTCCTGTTCGTCGGTCAGGGAAATGGACGTCTTGACCGTCATGGGGTTCTCCATCGACCGGTGCCACCTGGTAGCATAGCGGCGCGCGCCGCGTCACCCGCCCCACCGGTCGCGGTAGGCCGGCACACCGTCGCTCGCGGTCGCCTCGACCACGCCTTTGGCGATGGCGCGGGCGGTGACGTCGGCGGCGTGCGCCCCGAGCCGGGCGAGGCCGATGGCGTCGACGGGCTCGGCGCGGCCGGTGGCGAGCGCCACCACGGTGTCGCCGTCGAAGGGGGTGTGCACCGGGCGCAGCGCGCGGGCGAGGCCGTCCTGGGCCATCACCGCGAGGCGCTTGGCCTGCGGCCGGTCGAGCGCGGCGTCGGTGGCGACGACGACGAGCGTGGTGTTCTCGCCGGTGAGCCCCGCGATCTCGACCTCGGCCGGGATCGGACCGGCGGGCGGCACCTGGCCGCCGAACTCGCCCGCCTGCTCGAAGGCCCAGGCCCAGAGCGTGTCGGTCCCCGGCATCACCGCCGAGCCGGCGGCGTTGACCGCGGCGAGCGCCGCCACCGTCGCCCCCGTGGCCGCGTCGGTGATCGACGCCGTGCCGATGCCGGCCTTGAGCGCGCCGCAGGTCGCACCCCGGCCGGCGCCGACATTGCCGAGCCCGATCGCGTCGCCACGGCCGTCGAAGGCGCGCGCCCCCAGCTCCGCGTAGGCCGCGGTCGCGCGCTCGGGTGGGCCGAAGCGGAGATCGAAGAGGATGAGCGCCGGCACGATCGGCACCCGCGCCGGTCCGGCGGCGAAGCCGCGACCGGCCGCGGCCAGGCGGTCGACGACACCGTCGGCGGCGGCGAGGCCGTAGGCGGAGCCGCCCGCCAGCACCACGGCGTCGACCCGCTCGACCAGACAGCCCGGCTCCAGCAGCGCCAGCTCGCGCGTGCCGGGCGCGCCGCCGCGCTGATCGGCGGCGGCGACCGCGGGCTCGTCGGCGACGACGACGGTCGTGCCGGTGGGCCAGGTGGCGTGCTCGGCGTGGCCGACGGCGAGCCCGGCGACGTCGGTGAGGGCGTTTTTGGGGCCGGGCCGGTTCACGCGCCGCTCGCCAGCAGATCGCGGGCGGCGAGCGCCATCACCGCGGCGGCGTTCACCAGATCGCGGAGCTCGACGTACTCGTCCGGCTGGTGGGCGAGGTGGAGATGGCCCGGGCCGTAGGCGACGCAGTCGGTGACGCCGCCGATATGGTGGACGTGCTTTTGGTCGTAGGTGCCGGGCGAGGCGACGAAGCGGGCGGCCTTGCCCTCCACCTCGGCGACCGCGCGGGCCACCGCCTGCGGGGTGGCGGCGCGCCGGTCGTTCGCCACGGGCGCGACGTGCATCATCTCGCGCACGGTGTAGGCGAAGCCCGCCCGCTCGGCCCTCACCCGCTCCAAAAGCTCGGTGATCTCGGCGACCACCTCCGCCTTGGTCTCCTCCTGCAGGTAGCGGCGGTCGACGGTGAGCCGGCAGCGGTCGGGGACCAGGGGCGTCGGCAGGCCGTCGATGAACTCCGGCGCGCCACCGTGGACGGCGGCCAGGTTGAGCGTCGCCTGACGCGCCCCGGGCGGGATCACCGGCACCGCGGTCGCGCGCGCGGCCAGCTTGGGCCAGAGCTCGCGCTCGAAGGCGTCCACCAGCGCCGCCAGGTGACGGATGGCGCAGTCGCCCTGAAACGGCATCGAGCCGTGGGCGATGTGACCCTGCGTTTCGATCTCGGCCCACCACACCCCGCGATGGCCGAGGCAGACGAGGTCGCGGTTGAAGGGCTCGGGGATGACGACGTGGTCGACGCGGTGGGGCGCGAACCAGCC
>CAZCVH010000294.1:0-3212 GCA_964502115.1 uncultured Geminicoccaceae bacterium | reverse complement strand
CTGCCGCTCTTCAACATGAGCTACGCGGTCGGCCAGATCCACAAATACTCGGTCGAGCTCTACGGCGAGCTGGAAGCGGAGACCGGCCAGCACGTCGGCCTGCGCCGGGTCTCCAACATCCGCCTGGCGACGACGCGCGACCGCATGGACGAGTACCACCAGTACGCCGGCGTCGCCCGCACCATCGGCGTCCAGGTGGACTTCCTGAGCCCCGAGGAGGTGCAGGAGATCTGGCCCTTGTGCGTCACCGACGGGCTCGTGGGCGCCATCCGCCACCCCGAGGACGGCTACGTCCAGCCCGCGGACCTCACCCAGGCCTTCGCCATCGGCGCCCGCAACCGGGGTGCGGAGATCTACCGCCACACCACCGTGACCGGCATCCGCCAGAAGCCGAACGGCGAGTGGGTCGTCACCACCGACAAGGGCGAGATCGCTTGCGAACACGTCGTCTCGGCGACGGGCAATTTCGCGCGGCAGACGGGGGCGATGGTCGGCCTCGACGTGCCGGTGATCCCGGTCGAGCACCAGTACATCGTGACCGAGGCGCACCCCGCCATCCTCGAGCGTAAACGCCAGGGCCTGCCCGAGATGGGCGTGCTGCGCGAGAGCGACGGCTCCTGGTACATGCGCGAGGAGAACGGCGGGTTGATCCTCGGCCCTTACGAGGTCGGCGCCCCCGCCTGCTACGTCGACGGCCCGCACCGCGAGAGCGCGTACGAGCTCTTCCAAGAGGATCTCGACCGGCTCGAGCCGCACATCGAGAGCGCGATGCGCCGGGTGCCGATCTTCGCCGAGGCCGGCATCAAGCAGGTCTACAACGGCGCGATCGCCTACGCTCCCGACGGCAGCCCGATCATCGGCCCGGCCTGGGGCAAGCGGAACTTCTGGCTCAACGAGGGCCACAGCTTCGGCATCACCGCCGCCGGCGGGGCGGGCTGGCAGCTCGCGGAGTGGATCGTCGAGGGCGAGCCCACCATCGACATGCTCGGCGTCGACCCGCGCCGCTTCGGCGACTACGCCTCGAAGGCTTTCCTGAAGGAGAAGAACGAGGAGGCCTACGCCAACGTCTTCACCATCCACTACCCCGACGAGGAGCGCGCCGCCGGCCGGCCGCTGCGGACCGCGCCCTGCTACGGCCGCATGCGGGAGCTGGGCGCGGTCTTCGGGCAGAAGTTCGGCTGGGAGCGGCCGAACTGGTTCGCGCCCGCGGGCGTGGCCGCCGTGGACCACTGGTCGTTTCGGCGCTCGAAATGGTTCGAGCACGTCGGCCGCGAGTGCGAGAACGTGACCGAGAAGGTCGGGCTTTTGGACATGACCGCCTTCGCCAAGGCGCGGCTCGCGGGCCCCGGCGCGCGGGAGCTTCTCGATCACCTCGTCGCCAACAAGCTGCCGGGTCGGGACGGGCGGCTCGCGCTCGCCCACGCGCTGACGGCGCGCGGCGGGGTGCATTCGGAGTTCACCATCTTCCGCGAAGCGGCCGACAGCTACTACCTCGTCTCCGCCGGCGGCTTGCAGCGCCTCGACCACGACTGGCTCAGGCGGCATCTGCCGCGCGACGGCTCGGTCGAGATGGAGAACCTCACCACCGCGATGGGCGTGCTGGTGGTGGCGGGGCCGAACAGCCGCGCACTGTTGGAGCGGGTCGCCGGCTGCGATCTCTCGAACGCGGCGTTCCCCTGGCTCACCGGCAAGGACACGACCATCGGCCTGGCACCGGCGCGGCTTCTGCGCGTCAACTTCGTGGGCGAGCTCGGCTTCGAGATCCACCACGGTATCGAGTACCAGAACCACATCTTCGACGCGCTGATGGCGGCGGGCCGGGATCTGGGGATCGCGCCCTTCGGTATGCGGGCGATGGACGCGATGCGGATCGAGAAGTCCTACCGCATGATCGGCACCGAGCTCTCGATCGAGTACGCCGCGCTGGAATCGGGGCTGGAGCGCTTCGTGCGGCCCGACAAGGGCGACTTCGTCGGCCGCGACGCGCTCATGGCGTGGAAGGAGCGGGGCTTCGCCAACGCCTTCGCCACCCTCGAGGTGCGCGGCCACAACGACGCCGATCCTTTGGGCAACAACCCGATCTACCTCGACGGCGAGCTGGTCGGCCGCGCCACCAGCGGCGCTTACGGCTTTCGGGTCGGCAAGTCGCTGGCGCTCGCGATGGTGCGCCCGGAGCTCGCGGTGCCCGGCCACGAGTTCGCCATGGACGTGCTGGGCACGACCTGCACGGCGACGGTCGTGGGCGAGAGCCCGTTCGATCCGGAGAACGCGCGGCTGCGGGCTTGAACGGTTGCAAAGGGCTTGTGCTGCTGTGCGGCATCCGTTGCATTGGACGGAAGTCGGCCGCCAGAGCCGGCGGGGAGGCTGACGATGATGCCGAGCTGGGACGAGGGAGCGGCTCGCAGTCTCTCGGAGCGGTGGAGCGCGGACGAGGGGGGGCTGTTGCCCGCGCTCCACGCGCTCACCGAGGCCTTCGGCTCCATCGACGAGCGCGCGATCCCGCTGGTGGCCGAGGTCTTCAACCTCAGCCGCGCCGAGGTCACCGGCGTCGTCTCCTTCTACAAGGATTTCCGCACCACCCCGCCCGGCCGCCACGTCGTCAAGCTCTGCCGGGCCGAGGCCTGCCAGGCGATGGGGTGCGAGCGCGTCGCGAGCGAACTCGAAGCGCGGCTCGCCACGGCCATGGACGGCACCTCGCGCGACGGTGCGGTCACGGTCGAGACCGTCTACTGCCTCGGCAACTGCGCGCTGTCGCCGGCGGCGCTGGTCGACGGCAAGCTCATCGGCCGCGTCGATGCCGACGCCTTGTGCGCAAGGCTCGGGCGATGACGCCCACGCGCCTCTTCGTGCCCTGGGACGCCGCCGCGCTCTCGGTCGGCGCCCAGGCGGTCTACGACGCCGTTTCGGCCGAGGTGGCGCGGCGCGGTCTGGACGTCACCGTCGTCCGCACCGGCTCGCGCGGGCTCTTCTGGCTGGAGCCGCTGGTCGAGCTGGAAACGGCCGAGGGTCGCCTCGGCTTCGGCCCGCTCACCGCCGCCGAGGTGCCCGCGCTCTTCGACGCGGCGCCGCACCCGAAGGCGCTCGGCCGCGTCGAGGAGATCCCCTGGCTCGCCGACCAAGAGCGGCTCACCTTCGCCCGCTGCGGCGTCGTCGACCCCTTGGACCTCGCCGACTACGAGGCGCACGGCGGCCTGAACGGGCTGCGGCGCGCC
>CAZCVH010000293.1:0-3226 GCA_964502115.1 uncultured Geminicoccaceae bacterium | reverse complement strand
AAGCCGGAGGCCAAGGCGGCGTGCCTCGCCGCCGCCGACGTCGCCCACAAGGCGGGCCGCCGGGTCGCCCTCTCGCTTTCGGATCCGTTCTGCGTCGACCGCTGGCGCGCCGAGTTCCGCGAGCTCGTCCACGGCCACGTCGACGTCCTGTTCGCCAACGAGGCCGAGATCACCAGCCTCTACGAGGTCGACGATTTCGACACCGCGCTGCAGCACGTCCGCGGCTCGGTCGAGATCGCCGCGCTCACCCGCAGCGAGAAGGGCGCCGTGATCCTCAAGGGCGACGAGGTCCACGTCGTCGACGCCGCGGAGATCGAGCATCTCGTCGACACCACCGGTGCCGGCGACCTCTTTGCCGCCGGCTTTCTGCACGGCCTCACCCACGGCATGGACCTGCACCAGTGCGGCCGGCTCGGCGTGCTCGCCGCCGGCGCCATCATCCAGCAATACGGCCCGCGCGCCGAACGCCCGCTGACGCCGCTGGTCGATCAGGCCCGCGATTCGCACGCCAAGCTGGCGGTCGCCGCCGCCTGACCCCGGGGCGGCTCGATCAGGGCGCGCGCGTCACCTCTTGGATCCAGTCGGCGAAGGCGGGATCGGCGGCGTCGGTCTCGAACCACAGAAGCGCCGGCGTGTCGTAGGGGTGGTGCTCGCGGGCGAACGCCATGAGCGGCTCTTTGAGCTCGGCGCGCGTCTTGATCAGGCAGGCCACCTCCGGATCGTCGTGGAGATCGCCCTGCCAGCGGTAGAACGCCCGCATCTGCGGCAGCGCGTTCACGCAGGCGGCGAGCTCCGCCTCGATCACCGCGTCGGCGAACTGGCGGACCTCGGTGAGGTTGGCGAAGGTGGTGTAGAGGATCGCGGGCTTCATCTCGGCCCTCCGTCGTGGGTTCGATCGCGCGTCTCGATCCTACAAGAGCGCGCGGCCCTCGACGGTGCCGACCTGCGACGGTGCGGCCGCATTCGGGCCAGGGCGCCCGATCACGTCGCCTGGCCGGGGCTGTCGAACTCGAAGGGCGTCGCGTTGCCCGGCGGGTGCGGCTTCGAGGGCAGGCGCGGCTGCGGCGGGGCGTAGAAGCGGGGCTCCTGATCGTCGAGGCTGGGCTCGAACGGCAGCCGCATCTTGACGCCGCCGCCGCCCTCCTCGCGGCTCCGCTCGAGCGCGCGGCGCAACTCCTCCGCGGTCGCGCGGTCGAACGGCAGGCGGTAGGCTCGCGGCTCGGCGAGGTCGCCGAAGCCCAGCCAGAGGTAGATCGCCTCGTCCTCGACGATGCGGCCCGCCAGCACCTCGGCCTCGGCGGCCTGGGCGCGGGCGAACTCCAGACCCACCGGCTTGGGCCGGCTCAACAGCTCGGCCAGCGCGCCGTAGGCGACGACCAGCCACGCCGCGGTGAGGGCGAGGACCACGACCTTGAGCGAGCGCCGCACCCGCGCCCACAGCGCCAGCGCGGCGATGGCGCCGGCCAGCGCCACCATCGCGGTGTAGAACAGCGGCACGAGCGTCACGTCTTGCTCCCGTCGCGCAGCGGCTTGGGCAGGCCGTGGACGCTGTTGGGCACGAGCTCGCCCGCGTCGTCGAGGCGGAAGCGAAAGACGGTGATCTCCTGGCCCTCGCGGACGAGGTCGACCTCGCTCAACAGGATCTGCTCGGCGCTGCGGTCGGGCGCGGGCTTCACGCTCACCACCACCGTCGCCGTGACCGGGCGGACGTCGGCCTGGTTGCGGTAGAGATGGAGGTTGACGGTGTACTCGCCGGCGACGACGCCGCGGGCGTAGCTGACCTCGTAGTTCAACGGCGTCGAATCGGCCCGGGTCCCGAGATCGTCGCGCAACAGGTTGAACACCGCGCCGCCCTTGTTGGAGTAGCCCACCGGCACGTCGCCCGGCGCCTGGACCCACAGATCGACGTCGGTGGCGAGGCCGTCGGGCCAGCGCGCCTCGACCACGACGTTGCCCGGCGGCTCCTCGGCGGCGACCTCCTCGGCCCCGGTCGGGTTCAAGTGCGGCAGCAGCAGGATCACGATCGCCACGAAGCCGGCGAGCGCCAGCATCAAGACGTCGCGGAAGGCGGTCTGCTCGTGGTCGTCGAAGAAGGGCTCACGCATCGTCATCGCCCGCACCCCGCTCCAAGAGCTCGGCCAGGAGCTTGGCGGTGCCGTGCTCGAGCATGCGCCAGCAGGTGACGAGCCAGAGGTTGAGGACGGCGCCGACGAGCGTGGTCGAAAGCGCGAGACCCATGCCGTCGATCAGCCTCGCCACCATCGGCGCCACCGAGGTCGGGTCGCCGGCGCGGCTCGGATCGACCCCGGAGAGCGCGATCATGAAGCCCGCCACGGTGCCGATCAGGCCCAAGAAGACGAGGCTGCCGGCGAGGTGGCGCGGGCCGGCGATGCGCGCCTGCAGCTTGAGCGCGAGCGACTTCTCGAGGCCGCGCCGGCGCGCCGTGCTCGCCCCGGTCAGCGCGGTCAGGTGCCGGCTGCTGCGCGAGCCGGCGCGCAGCCTGCCGGACTTGACCTGATCGAGCTCGGCGCCGGTGTCGACCACCAGCCGGGCACACCAGAGCCAGCCGACGGCGAAGACGGCGACGATGGCGCCCACCGGCCAGCCGGCGACGCCGACGAAGAGCGGGGCGATCCAACCCTGCAGCCACGCCGCGCCGATCAGCGCCGCGGCGACCAGGTTCAACAGCGCGAAGCGCAGCACCAAGAGCGACCGGGTCCGCCGCGCCTCCGCCACCCGCCCGAACCCGGGCGTGCGCAACCAATCGAGCCCAAGAGTAGGGGGCGCCATCGCCCCCCCGTCGAGGCCGTACCGCATGTCTCAGCTCCTCGCCCACGAGTTCCGGCGCGCGCGCCGGCCCGGTTCGACTAAGGAAGATGCCGCAGATTGCGCCGCTCCACAAGTCGTCATGACGATCTCGCAGGTAGCAGCGGCCAACGAAGCGCGGACACGGCAGAACAACAACAAAATAAATCAAAATCGAGCAAAAAGCCGCAGCTGTGGACAAGCCTCTGAGGCAAGGGGAAAGCCGCCGAGAGACAGGTTTTCGACAGGCGCGACGGCGTCGGCGCGAGGCGATCCACCGCCGCCATCCCACAGCCGTCATCGAACGCCGTGACATCGCGTCGCGCGGTGACGCGGATGCGGCCGCCGCGGCGTGAAGCGGCCCGGCGAGACCGGACCGCGGGCGCGGCCGAGTCCGGTGGCAGGCGCGACGTCGCCGGTT
>CAZCVH010000292.1:0-3230 GCA_964502115.1 uncultured Geminicoccaceae bacterium | reverse complement strand
GACCACCGAGATCTACACTCTTTCCCTACACGACGCTCTTCCGATCTGCTCACCGGCGGCGGCCGCGGCGCCTGCGACCGCGCGGTGGCCGCGTTCGGCGCCGTCGGCATCGCGTTCACGCTCGCCGCCGCGGCCGGCGGGCTCCTCGCCCTCGCGCTCTGGTCGATCGCCGGCTTTTGGCGCTTTCCGGAAGCGCTGCCGGGGGCGTGGTCGCTGCGGGCATGGGACATGGTCGCGGCCGCGCCGGAGCTCGTCACCAACGCCGCCGTGGTCGGCCTCGCCGCCACGGCCGCGGCGCTCGTGCTCGTCGTCGGCGCGCTCGAGCACGAGACCCGCCGCGGGCGGCCGGCGGGCCGCGCGGCCGGGCTCGTGCTCTACCTGCCGCTGCTGGTGCCGGCGGTCGCCTTCCTCTTCGGCCTGGTTCTCCTGGCGGAGCGGGCGCGGGTGGCACCCGGGCTCGCGCTCGTCGTCGCCGGCCATCTCGTCTTCGTCCTGCCCTACGTCCATCTGGCGCTCGCCGAGGCCTATCGCCGGCTCGATCCGCGCTGGAGCGCGGTCGCGCGCGCGCTCGGCGCCAGCCCGGGGCGCGCCTTTCTCACCGTCCGGCTGCCGATGCTGAGCCGGGCGGTGCTCACCGCCGCCGCCGTCGGCTTCGCCGTCAGCGTCGGCCAGTACCTGCCCACCCAGCTTCTGGGCGCCGGGCGCGTGCCGACGATCACCACCGAGGCGGTGAGCCTCGCCGCCGGCGGCGACCGCCGTCTCGCCGCCGCCTACGGCCTCGCCCAGTCGCTGTTGCCCTTCGCCGGCTTCTGGCTGGCCTACGGCGTGCCGCGCCTGGTCTTCCGCCGGCGCCGCGGCATGGGGACGGGGACGTGAGCGCGCCGTCGCTGGTGTTGGAGCAGCTCCGGATCCGGCTCGCCGGGACGACGCTCGTCGAGCTCGACGCGACGGTCCCGCCGGGTGAGGTGCTCACCGTCATGGGGCCCTCCGGCTCGGGCAAGTCGACGCTCCTGGCCGCCCTCGTCGGCCTGCTCGACCCGGTGTTCGCGTGCACCGGCCGTGTCCGCGTCGGCGACGACGACGTCACCGCCCTGCCGCCCGAGCGCCGCCGCATCGGCGTGCTGTTTCAGGACCCGCTGTTGTTCCCCCACCTCTCCGTCGCCGGCAACCTGCTGTTCGGCGTGCCGCCCGGGGAGAGGCGGCGCGCGCGCCGGCGCCGGGTCGAGGCGGCGCTCGCCGAAGCCGGGCTCACCGGCTTCGGGCCGCGCGATCCGGCGACGCTCTCGGGCGGCCAGCAGGCGCGGGTGGCGCTGTTGCGGGTGCTCTTGGCCGAGCCGCGCGCGCTCCTGCTCGACGAGCCCTTCGCCAAGCTCGACGCCGCCTTGAAGGACGACATCCGCCGCTTCGTCTTCGCCCGCGTGCGCGATCGCGGGCTGGCGACGATCCTGGTCACCCACGACCCCGCCGACGCCGCCGCGGCCGGCGGCCCGGTCCACGCCCTCGCTGCCGGACCGTGAGCCGGGTGCGCGCACCACCCTTGCCGGCGCGGTCGCGGGCGCTACCCTGCGCGGCGGTGCGTTGGGGGAGGAGGCGAGTGTGAGTGGCGTCGTGGCGGACACGCTCGTCCGCGGCGGCCGCATCTGGTGCGGCCGCGGCGCCGGCACGGTGAGCGCCGTGGCGAGCTTCGCCGGCCGCGTCCTCGCCACCGGCGGCGACGAGCTCGCCACCCTCGTCGGCCCCGCCACCCGCGTCATCGATCTCGACGGGCGTTTCGCCGCCCCCGGTCTGCACGACGCGCACATGCACCTGTTGCCGCTCGGCCTGGCGATGGGCGGGCTCGACCTGCGCCCGGCGGCGGCACCCACGCTCGACGCGCTCATGGCGAAGGTCCGAGGCGAGGCCGCGCGCCGCCCCGCCGGCGCCTGGATCCAAGGCCGCGGCTACGACCATTTCAAGCTGGACGTGCAGCGCCACCCGACGCGGCGCGAGCTCGACGCGGCGGCGCCCGACCACCCGGTCTATCTCACCCGCGCCTGCGGCCATCTCGCGGTGTGCAACTCGCTCGCCCTCGCCCGCGCCGGCCTCACCGCGGCGACGCCGGCTCCGCCCGGCGGGCGGATCGAGGTGGCGGACGGCGAGCTCACCGGGCTCATCGCCGAGAGCGCGCGCGACGTCGTCAAGGCGGTTCTCCCCGCGCCGAGCGCAACCGAGCTCGTCGACGCGATCGGGCGGGCGGGGGCGCACTGCGCCGCCTTCGGCATCACCAGCGTGATGGACGCCGCCGTCGGCATGCGCGCGGGCCTCGAGGAGGTCGCCGCCTACCACCGCGCCCGCCGCGAGGGCCGCCTGCCGGTGCGCGTCGACATGGGCTTGCTGGGCGGCGAGCACGGCGTCGTCGAGCGCTGTTTCGAGCTCGGGCTCGTCACCGGCAGCGGCGACGACGAGCTGCGGGTGGGGCCGGTCAAGCTCTTCACCGACGGCAGCGCCGGCGGCCGCACCGCCGCGATGCGCGCGCCCTACATCGCCGGCGGCCACGGCCTGTTGAGCTTCACCGACGAGGCGCTCGACGACCTCGTGCGCGATTACCACGGGCGCGGCTACCAGCTCGCGCTCCACGCCATCGGCGACGCCGCCATCGAGCAGGTGCTCGACGCCTACGACAAGGCGCTCGCCGCCGTGCCGCGGTCCGACCACCGCCACCGCATCGAGCATTGCGGCTTCGTCGACGACCAGCAGGTCCGTCGCCTGGTGGCGCTGGGCGTCCAACCGGTGCCGCAGCCGGTGTTCATGCACGATTTCGGCGATCTCTACGTCGCGCTCTTGGGCCGCGATCGCGCCGCCGCGGCCTACCCGATGCGCCGCTGGCTCGACGCCGGGCTCACCCCGGCGGCCAGCACCGATTGTCCGGTGTCCGACTGCGACCCGTTCGTGAACCTCCACACCATGCGCACCCGGCGCACCGACGGCGGCAGCGTCCTCGGCGGCCAGGAGGCCCTCACCGCCGAGGAGGCGCTGGCGGCCTATACCGAGAACAGCGCCTACGTCGCCCGCGCCGAGCACACCAAGGGCCGGCTCGAGCGCGGCCGGCTCGCCGACCTCGCGGTCTTCGACACCGATCTGGTGCAGGCCGACGCCGACGCGGTGCGCACGGCCGAGTGCGAGCTGACCCTCAAGGGCGGCGCCGTCACCTTCGACCGCCACGGGCTCGCGGCCGCTTAGCTCGTGGCGAC
>CAZCVH010000291.1:0-3253 GCA_964502115.1 uncultured Geminicoccaceae bacterium | reverse complement strand
CTCGCCGACGACGCGTGCCGCCGCCGTGCCGGCGCGGCCGCCGCCAGGCTGGTCGAGCACCGCGGCGAGGCGGCGCTGGCGCGGACGACCGCGGTGATCCGCGGCGCGGTGGCGAAAGCGTGAAGACCCCGGCATTTTGGGGGGTGGATGGTGCGGCCGCGCGCCTGCTCGCACCCGCGGGCGCCGTCTACGCCGCCGCCGGGGCGCTGCGGTGGCGGCTTGCGGGTGCCGCCGCCGCCCCGTTGCCGGTGGTCTGCGTCGGCAACGCCACGGTCGGCGGCACCGGCAAGACCCCGCTCGCGCTCGCACTGATCGACCGGCTGGCTCGGCGCGGCTTCGCCGTCCACGCCCTCTGCCGCGGCTACGGCGGCCGACTGCGCGGGCCGGTGCGGGTAGATACCGCGCGTCATCGGGTCGCGGACGTGGGAGACGAAGCGCTGTTGCTCGCGGCCGCGGCCCCGACCTGGGCGGGACGCGACCGTTTGGCCGCGGCGCGCGCCGCGGCTGCGGCGGGAGCGGAGGTGGCGGTGCTCGACGACGGCCTGCAGTACCCGCGCCTCGCCAAGCTGACGAGCCTGCTGGTCGTCGACGCTGCCAGCGGCGTCGGCAACAGCCGCGTCGTCCCCGCCGGCCCGTTGCGGGAGCCGCTTTCGCGCGCTCGCGACCGCGCCGACGCCGTCGTGGTGGTGGGCGACGGTGTGCCGCCCGAGACCCTCGCGGGGCGCCCGCTCTTTCGCCTTCGCCTCGTGCCCACTTGCGACGCCGCAGCGCTCGCCGGCCGGCGGATGCTCGCCTTCGCCGGCATCGGTCGGCCCGAGAAGTTCTTCGCCACCGCTCGTGCGGTCGGCGTCGACGTCGCGGAAAGCCGGACCTTCGCCGATCACCACGTCTTCACCGCGAATGAGCTCGACGCCCTTGAAGCGCGCGCGGCCACGCTCGGCGCCACCTTGCTGACCACCGCCAAGGACGCCGCCCGAATGCCCCCCGAGCGGCGCGCGCAGGTCGCGGTACTGGGCGTCCGCGCCGCCTTCGACGATCCCGACGAGTTCGCGCGATGGTTCGACGATCGTTTCCCGTCACCGTGATCCGGTGACGCGGTCGCCGCGTACTAATAGGTGACAAGCGGCGGGAGAGACCGATGAGCCAAATCGATACGCCGGAGACCCAGCGAGCCAACCGTAAGTTCATTCGCGACGCCATGAACGCGCCGCTCCTCACCCGCGAACACGAGTTGGAGCTGGCCCGCCGGTGGCGCCACCACGGCGACGAAGATGCTCTGCACGAACTCGTGACGTCCTACACCCGGTTGGTGGTTTCGACCGCGTCACGCTTCAAGCATTATGGTCTGCCGGCCGGTGATCTGGTGCAGGAAGGGATCGTAGGCTTGATGCAGGCCGCCGCTCGCTTCGAGCCGGAGCGTGATGTCCGCTTCTCGACCTACGCGGCATGGTGGATCCGCTCGGCGATGCAGGATTATATTTTGCGCAACTGGTCGGTGGTGCGCACCGGCACTACAGCGGCGCAGAAGTCCCTCTTCTTCAACTTTCGTCGGCTACGCGCCAAGCTCGAGAACGGTACCAACACCCACCTCGACGCTTTAGGCCGTTCGCAGATCGCCGAAGAGCTGCGGGTAAACGAGAGCGATGTCGAGGCGATGGAGATGCGTCTCGCCGCCAGCGATCAAAGCCTGAACGCTACGATCAGCGTCGAAGGCGAGGATGAATGGCAGGATTTCCTCACCGATGAGCGGCCGTCGCCCGAACATACCGTCGGCGGCACACTCGACAATGCCAAGGTGTCGGCGTGGCTTAAGGAAAGCCTCGATGAACTCAACGAGCGCGAACAAATTATCATCCGGGAACGGCGCCTACGCGACGACAGCTGCACGTTGGAGGATCTCGGCAAAGTGCTCGGGATCAGCAAGGAGCGAGTGCGGCAAATCGAGCATCGCGCACTCCAGAAACTGCGTGCATCCCTGCTTCGCCGTGCCGCGGACCCCGCCGATGCGGAGCTCTTGACCCAAAGTATTAGCTGAGGAACTGTTCGGCCCTGGCAACCACCGGGGCAGGCATGCATAGCGCGCGTTGCGACGTTCTCGTCATTGGAGGTGGTCCTGCGGGCGCGGCCTGCGCCCTCACGGCGGCACGATTGGGTCTGGCGACCATCCTGGTCGACGCCCGCGACGGCTCCACCGACGCCACCGATGAAGGGCGCGCCATCGCCCTGCTCGCCGGCACCCGCGACCGTTTGATCGATCTCGGGCTCTGGGAGCTGGTGGCGCCGGCGGCGCAATCGATCGAACGCGTTCGTGTTCAGAACACCGCGACCGGGCACGAGCATCTCTACCGCGCCCACGATCTCGGCCGAACCGCGCTCTTCCACGGGGTGGCCTACGCCGACCTACGCCATCGCCTCGCCGCCGGTCTTGCCGAGGAGGGTGCGGTCGCCCATCGTCGCAAGCAACGCCTGGTGGCGTTACGGCTGGAGGCCGGCTGGCGTCACGCCACGCTCGACGACGGTAGCGAGATCCACGCCCGGCTGGTGATCGGCGCCGACGGTCGGCGCTCCACCGTGCGTGAGGCCGTCGGTCTCAGCGCGCGGCGCACCGACTACCCTCAAAGCGCGATGATTTTCGCCGTCGAAGGTAGCGGGTTAGAAACCAACACGGTCCTTGAGCGGATGACCGCCGAGGGTCCGATCTCTGTGCTGCCGCTGGGCGAAAGTCGGTTCGCCGTCACCTGGGTCGACGGTACCGGTGCCACTCAGCGCCGTCGTCACTTGAGCTCCGGCGCCCTGCTCGAGGAGCTCGCCGGCGCGCTCGGTGTCGGCTCCCTTTCGGGGCTGAGGATCGCCACCCCGCTCACCGCCCAGCGCCTGGGCCTCGCCCACGCCGATCGCTATGTCGCGCCGCGGCTGGTACTGATGGGCGACGCCGCGCACGGCGCGCACCCGGTCCATGCCCAGGGTTTCAACATGGCGATCGGCGACGTCCACGAGCTCGCCACGCTGTGGCGGGTCGAGGGCCGGCGCTATGCCGGCGCGGAGACGCTGGCGCGCTATCAACGCAACCGCCGGCTCGCCAACGCCGCCCGGCTGGGTCTGACCGACGTGGTGAACCGTCTCTTCGGCGAGGCGACGGCACCGTGGGCGTTTCTGCACGGCACGGTGACCAACGCCGTGGTCGAGCACGAGGCGCTTCCCGCGCCGCCGCCGGAGGCATCGCACCTGCCCGCCCGGCGCTGACCGCCACCGC
>CAZCVH010000290.1:0-3256 GCA_964502115.1 uncultured Geminicoccaceae bacterium | reverse complement strand
CGCGGCGCCGCGACGGACGGTCGTCCCCTCGCCCGCGTCGCCGAAATCCGGTAACGGGAAGAGGTGGTCGATGGATCCGACGCCGCTCCCGTCGCCCGCCTCCGCACGCTCGCGGGCGCCCTCGGCCGGGCGCCGCCGGTGCGGATCGCCGTCGACGCCCGAACCCGGAGCCGCCCCATGAGGACACCCCTCAGCCTGGTCCCGATCCTGATCGTCGGCGCGCTCCTGGCCGCCTGTACGACCGCGGCGCCCGAGCCGGAGCCGGAGCCGGCGGACACCCCGAGCACCCGGGAGTTCGAGGCGCTCGACGCCGACGGCGACGGGGTCCTCGACCAGGAGGAGTTCGAGCAGGCCTTCGACCGCTTCGACCTCGACGACGACGGCGTCATCGACGCGGTCGAGAGCGCGGCCATCGTCTACGAGGCCGACGCCGACCGCGACGGTGTGGTGACGCCGGAGGAGTTCCGCGCCATCGACCTCAGCCGCCTCGCGCCCGACGCCAATCTCGACGGCCGCATCAGCCGCCAGGAGCTCGAGCGCTTCACCCGCGAGCGCGAGGAGCAGCTCGGCCCGCGCTCGGCGGAGCGCGGCACCCGCTCCCAGCTCGGCGCCGAGAACCGCTGGCTCCAGTTCCGCTTTTGAGGCGCCGGCGCCGGCCGCCCCGCCGCGGCCGCCGGCGTCGCGATCAGGGCGCGAGCCCCCAGAACGCGGCGACGCGCCGCACCGTGCACAGCGCGGCCGGTTCCAGAAACTCCCCGGCGACCCCGCAGGCCTCGGGTTCGGCGTCGGGGTCGACGGCGAGGGCGTGGGGGAAGCCGGCGAGCGTCCAGGTCTCGATCAGGGGGGTGGTGCCGGCGGCGTCGGCGTGGACCTCGCGGACGACATCGCCCTCGACCGCGCGGGCCTCCGCGACGGTATCGATGCCGTGAAGGTCGCTCCACTGCTCGAGAAGTTCACGCTGGTTGGCCGGGTCGACGACCTCGTCGGCGTCGCCGTGCCAGAGCGACACCCGCGGCCAGCGCGCCGGCGGCGTCGGGTGCAGGGCGCGGACCGCGTCGCCCCAGTCCCGCGCGGTGCGGTCGATCGCGTTCGAGCCCAGGATCCCGCAGGCGTAGCTCGCCGCCGCGGCCTCGCCGAAGACGGTCCGCAACCACCACCACGGGCCACGGGTCCAAAAGGTCGGCCGATTGCAGTCGAACGGCGTGCCGGCCACGACCGCACCGGCACGGAAGAGCTCGGGGTAGTTCGCCAGCAGCACCGCGGTCATCGCGCCGCCCGCCGACAGGCCCAGCACGTGGATCCGCGCCGGATCGACCGCGAACCGCTCGACGCCGTAGGCGATCATGTTGCGGATCGAGGCGCTCTCGCCCTCACCCGGCCGGTTGTCGCCGCGCTCGAAGAAGTTGAAGCAGCGCTCGGCGTTGTTGGCCGCGCGCTGCTGCGGCAGGAGCAGGACGAAGGGCACCGCCCGGGCGAGCGCGACGAGCCCGGACTCGTCGTCGAAGTCGGCCGCCGACTGGGTACAGCCGTGCAGCGCGACGACCATCGCGCCGCCCGCCGCGAGGCTCGACGGGGCGTGGACGAAAAGGTCGAGCGCGCCCGGGTTGGCGCCGAAATCGTCGACCGCTTGCAAGGCCTCGACCGCGCGCGGGGCGCCGAGCCCCGTCGCCAGCGCCAGGATCGCCAGGCCCGCACCCATCCCCCTCACCGCCGTCCTCCGCTGTCCTTCGCACCGCGGCGATGATAGAGCCGAACAGGGGCAGGGTACGAGAGGCGCAGATGGGGCACGGGCTGCGGCCGCGGTTCTGGGAGCACGTCCCCCTCGCCGCGATGACGGCCGAGGAATGGGAAGCGGTCTGCGACGGCTGCGCCAAATGCTGCCTGGTCAAGCTCGAGGACGCCGACGACGGCACGGTCTACTTCACCGACCTGCACTGCTTCCTGCTTGACCCGGCCAGCTGCCGCTGCGGCGACTACGCCGAGCGGTCGCGGCGGGTGCCCGATTGCGTCGTGCTGACGCCCGAGCGGATGGACGCGGTGGACTGGCTGCCGACCAGCTGCAGCTATCGCCGTCTCGCCGACGGCCGCGGCCTCGCCCGCTGGCACCCGCTCGTCGCCGGTACGGCCGCGGCGGTCCATCGCGCCGGGCTGTCGGTGCGCGGGCGCAGCGTCGCCGAGACCGCGGTCGCCGCGGCGGAACGCGAAGACCGCGTGGTCGACTGGCCCATCACCGAGACGGGCGATGACCCCGCCGGTTGAGCCCGGCGACCGTCGCGCCGGCTGGCTGTGGGTGCTCGTCGCGATCGCCATCTGGGCGAGCTGGTTCGCCGTCACCTCGCACGGCGTGCGCGGCACGCTCGCCACCGCCGACGTCGCGCTGATCCGCGTCGTCGTGCCGACGCTGGTGCTCGCCGGCTCGCTGTGGGCGGCGCGACGACGGCTGGCGACCCTCGCCGTCGGCGACGTCGTCGGGCTGGCGCTCTACGGCCTGCCGTTCATCGCGTTGGTCGCCGCCGGGCTGGCGCGCGCGCCGGTGAGCCACGCCGTGGCGCTGGTGCCCGGGTTCATGCCGGTGCTGGCGGGGCTGTGGGCGGCCTTCGGCGAGGGCGTGCGGCCGCCGCCGCGGCGGCGGCTGGGGTTCGCGCTGATGGTGGCGGGCGCGGCGCTGATCCTCGCCCTCGGCCCGAGCGGCAGCGCCCTCGGCCACGGCTTGTTCCTGGCGGCGAGCGCGTGTCTGGCGGTGTTCACGGTGACCGCGCGGCGGTTGGCGTTGCCGCCCTTCGTCGCCACCGGCATCGTCGCCGGCACCTCGAGTCTGGTGCTGGTGCCGGCCTATCTGGCGCTGCCGCTGGGTCGCATCGCGGCCGCTCCCTGGAGCGAGATCGCGCTTCAGATCCTGATGCAGGGGGTGCTCGCCGGGCTGGTGGCGATCTACGCCTACGCCCGCGCCATCCGGCTGTTGGGCGTGGCCACGGCCTCGGCCGCGGTGGCGCTGGTGCCGCCCGCGGCGACCCTGATCGGCTGGGCGGCGCTCGGCGAGCGGCCCATGGCGGTCGAGGCGGCGGCGGTGACGGTCGTCGCCGCCGGCGTTGTCGCCGCCGCCGACGTTCGCCTCAAGGCGCCAGGTAGGGCCGAAACAAGCTGAAGAGATAACGGTAGATCGGCCGCTTGAAGTCCACCACCGCCGCCTCGAGCTCGGCGGCGCGCATCCAGCGCCAGGTGGCGAACTCGGCGTGATGGTGGTCGAGATCGACCG
>CAZCVH010000289.1:0-3264 GCA_964502115.1 uncultured Geminicoccaceae bacterium | reverse complement strand
CGAGATCCGCGCCATGCTGGCCGAGATGGTGGCTCAGCGGCGCCAGGAAATCTCGCGCTGCGAGCGCTGTGGCCAGCTGGTGATGGCGGAACGCGAGGGCCGCGAGATCAAGGTGATCGAGGAGTTCATGCCGCGGCCGCTCGACGCCGCCGAGACCGCCGCCGTGGTCGACGCCGCGATCTCCGAGACCGCCGCGCACGATCTCCGGGACGCGGGTCGGGTCGTCGCCAAACTGAAGGAGCGCTATCGCGGTCAGCTGGATTTCCAGCGGGCCAAGCGCCTGATCACCGAACGGCTGCACTGAGCCGCTGGATGACGCGCGATCTCGCCGACTTCAAAGCCCGGCTGCCGGTCGTCGACATCGTCCAGCGTTACGTCCGGCTGGTGCGCAACGGCCCGCTCCACAAAGGCCTGTGCCCGTTCCATCAGGAAAAGACGCCGTCCTTCACGGTGACCGCGAGCCGCGGCACCTACCACTGCTTCGGCTGCGGGGCGCACGGCAACGCCCTGGATTTCCTGATGGCGATCGAAGGGCTGGACTTCGCCGAGGCGATCCGCCGCGCCGGCGAGCTCACCGGGCTGGAGCCGCCGGCGGGCGGCGCGGTCGATCCGCAAACGGATCGTCGCCGCGCGCTGAGCGAGCTGCTGGAGAAGGCCAACCGCCGCTTTCGCGCCCGCCTCGAGGCCGACGAGGGGGCGCCGGTGCGGGCCTATCTGCAGCGCCGCGGCCTGAGCCCGGCGACGATCGCGCGCTTCGAACTCGGCTATGCCGGCGGCGGGCGCAGCGTGATCAGCGACGCGCTCGCGGCCGAGGGCGTCGCCCGCGACGACCTCGTCGACGCCGGCCTCGCCATCGTCCCCGACGACGGCGGGGCGGCTTACGATCGCTTTCGCGAGCGCTTGACCTTCGCCATCCGCGACGGCCGCGGCCGGCTGGTCGGCTTCGGCGGCCGCGCGCTCGCCGACGGCGCCAAGGCCAAATATCTCAACAGCCCCGAGGGGCCGCTCTTCCACAAGCGCGAGGTGCTCTACGGCGCCCACGGCCTCGACCGCCGCGCCGGCCGCGGCCGCCTCCACGTCGTCGAGGGCTACATGGACGTGATCGCGCTCGCCCAGCACGGGCTGGCCGCGGTGGCGCCGCTCGGCACGGCGATGAGCGAGGCCCAGCTCGAACGGCTGTGGCGGCTCGACGAGGCGCCGCTGGTGTGCCTCGACGGCGACGAGGCCGGCCTCCGGGCCGCCGGCAGGCTCGCCGAGCGCGCCCTGGCGGTGCTCGCGCCGGGACGTTCGCTCGCCTTCGCGTCGCTGCCGCCGGGCGAGGACCCCGACAGCCTGGTGCGCGCGGGCGGTGCGGAGGCGTTCGCCCGCGCGACGGCGGCGCCGGTCCCGCTGGTCGAGATGCTGTGGCGTCACGTCGCGGCGGGGCTCGTCGAGGGCGGCCCGGAGGCGCGGGCGCAGCTGCGCCGGCGGCTGCGCGCCCTGGTGCGCGGCATCCGCGATCCCGACCTCAAGCGTGAATACGGCCGCGAGTTCCGGCGCCGGCTGGGCGAGGACGACCGCGCCGCGGGCTGGGCGCCGCCGCCCGCCCGCGGCGGTGGGCGCCCGGATCCGGGGCGGGTTCGTCGGGTCGAACCCGCCGACACTTACGAGCTGCTGGTCCCGCTCGTCATCGCGCCGCGGTTGCTGGCGCGTTTCGACGAGCGGATCGCGCAGCTGAGCTTCGAAACGCCGGAATTCGAGCGTTTCAAGAACTTCCTGCTCGACAGCGCCCTCGGCGAGGACGAGCCGAGCAGCGAGGAGCTGCAGCGTCTCGCCGCGGGCGAGGGGCTGGCGCCGACGCTGGCATCGCTGCGTCGCTGGCCGGCGTGGCGGGCGGAGATGCAGCTGAGCGACGCCGAACGCGAGGATGCCTACCTCCGCAAGCTGGAGGCCCACGAGACGCATCGGGCCAAGCGCGTGGAACGCGCCCGCCCGCACGCGAGCGATGTCGGCGGCGACGAGCTCGAGCGCAGGTTTCGGGCGTTGAACGGAGTGCTCAACCGGTCGGGGTCGGAGCCGTGAGCGACCACCCCGTCGTCGCCGCGGGGCTCGGCGAAAGCGACGGCGCTCTTGAAACCGCAGCGCTTTTGGCACACCTAGCGCGAGTGGGCTCGAACGTCGGGTGCGCCGGCTGCAAGTGCGAACGCCGACACCGAGCTCCTTGCTGATCATGCCACCCGGCTCGACGCGGGAAGAGCTGGAGGAGCAAGGCCGCTTGCAACGCGAGCGCGACGAACGACGGCGCGACCAGGGCGCCGAACGCGGTGGGTTCGCCCGGGCGCTTCGCGTCGTCGGCGACGATATGTCGCGCCGAATTCACAGTACGAAAAGCTTGCTCAACGCAGGCGTTAGCGACACCGCCGAGTGCGGATGACGGGCCGTAGCCGGCGATGCCGTGCGGCGACGAGCCGGCGCCGCGGCGGGCGAGATGCGCACACGGGGCGCAGAACGGGGGTTATTGGATGGCGAAGCACGAGGTGGTCGGGAAGACCGCAGCCAAGGGCAAGTCGCAAGCCGAGCTCGAGCCCGAACCGGTCTCCAGCCTGCAAGATCTGTTGGAGATGGCGCCGGCGCTGAAGAAGCTGTTCGGCAACGCGGGCAAACGGCTCTCGGTGACCATCGACCAGCTCAACGCGGCGTTGCCGGAAACGATTCCGCCGGACCAGCTCGACGAGCTGATCGGCTTGTTGGAATCCAAGGGCGTCACCGTTCTGCGCAGCGGTGAGGAGAGCGCCGAAGGCCAGACCGACGAGGACGAGGACGAGGCCGAGAGCGGCGGCGCCCTCGAGGAGGTCGACCTCGGCCGCACCGACGATCCGGTGCGGATGTATCTGCGCGAGATGGGCTCGATCGAGCTGTTGTCGCGCGAGGGCGAGATCGAGATCGCCAAGCGCATCGAGACGGGCCGTAACGCGGTGCTCGAGGCGTTGTGCGAGAGCCCGCTCACGATGCAGGCCATCATCGGCTGGCACGACAAGATCCTCTCCGGCGAGGCGCTGCTGCGCGAGATCATCGATCTCGACGCCACCTACGGCGGCGCGCCGACGGAGGGTGACGAGACCCTGCCCGACAGTCAGGCGAGCGCCCTCGCCGCCGCCGCCGACGGCGTCAAGGACGAGGCCCACGACGCCGAGAGCAAGCGCACGGCCGCGCCCGTGGCCCGGCCGGCGGCCGAGAGCGCGGGCGCGGGAGAGGAGGCCGCCGCCACGGGCACGGACGGCGCAG
>CAZCVH010000288.1:0-3276 GCA_964502115.1 uncultured Geminicoccaceae bacterium | reverse complement strand
GGTCCTGAGCTCGATGCCCTGCGCCAGGAGCAGCTCGTAGGAGACGATGTTGTTGAAGGTGAAGTCGGCGATCGTCTCCATCGCGATCGCCGCCGCCGCCGTCTCGACGATCGCCTTCAAGTCGTCCGGCAGGGCCGCGAAGCTCGCTCGATTGACGATGATCTCGAGTCCCGGGCCGGGCTCGTGGAAGGCCGGGACGTAGTAGTATTGGGCGGCCTCGTAGAGCCCGAAGGCGCGGTCGTTCCAGGGGCCGACCCACTCGGCGGCGTCGACGGTGCCGGCCATCAAGGACGCGGCGATGTCGCCGGGGGCGATCAGCACGGTGTTGGCGCCGAGCCGGCGCAGGACCTCGCCGCCGAGCCCGGCGATGCGGATGTTGAGGCCACGGAGGTCCTCGACGCTGGTGATCTCGGTGTTGAACCAGCCGCCGGCCTGGTTGCGCGAGTTGCCCGCGTAGAACGGCACGACGCCGAAGTCGGCGTAGACCTCGCGCCACAAGGCCATGCCGTCACCCTTGTAGAGCCAGCCGGCGAGCTCGTCGGAGGTCAGCCCGAAGGGCGTCGTGGTGAAGTACTGCAGCGCCGGCGCCTTGCCGGCCCAGTAGTAGGGGGTGCCGTGGGCGAGGTCGGCGGTGCCCTGCTGGACCGCGTCGAGGACCTCGAAGGGCGGCACCAGCTCGCCGGCGCCGTAGACGTCGATGCGGATGCGCCCTCCCGACATGGTCTCCACCTTCTCGGCGAAGCGGGTGGCGTTGAGGCCGAGGCCCGGCGTCGTCTTCGGCCAGGGCATGCAGAGGTTCCAGCGGACCTGCTCCTGGCCCCGCGCCGCCCCGGCCGCGAGACCGCCGGTGAGCGTGCCGGTGGCCCCGGCGGCGAGCAATCGACGACGATCCATCGCTTCGGTCTCCTTGCTTTACGAACGCACGACGGTGGGGCGCTCCGGCGCGGCGCGATCGATCAGGTGCATGAACGAGCCGGCGACGTTGCCGAGCTGCGCGCCGGCGGGGCCGAGCGGCCGCCCGCCAGCGTCCGCCGCGTCGAACAGCGCCGGGGCGTCGCCGGGCTGGATCAGCTTGGCGTAGTGGAACTCGTGGCCGCGGTAGAGCGCGCCCGGCTCGCCCAGAAAGGCGTGGGTGCGCAGCCGGAGGCGGCGGTAGCCCAGATGCAGGCGGCGCTCGGCGAAACTCGTCGCCGCCGGCAGCAGGCCGAGCATGGGATGCGAGACGCCGTCGGCGTCGACCAGGGCCTCACCCAGCACCATGAAGCCGCCGCATTCGCCGTAGACCACCGCGCCGCGCTCGGCGGCGGCGCGCACGCCCGCCCGAAAGCCCGCAGCGGCGGCGAGCCGGCCGGCGTGGAGCTCGGGATAGCCGCCGGGCAGGATGACGGCGTCGGCAGCCGGGTCCGGAGCCTCGTCGGCGAGCGGGGAGAACGGGTGGATCGACGCCCCGGCGCGACGCCAGCCCTCGACCACCGCGGCGTAGACGAAGGCGAAGGCGTCGTCGGCGGCGACCGCGATACGTTGGCCGGGCGGCGGCAGGATGGGGCCGGGCGGGCCGAAGGCGGCGAGCGCCATCGGCGCGGCGAGCGCCTCCAGGCGATCCAGGTCGAGATGGCTCTCGACCAGGTGCGCGGCGCGCTCTATCAGCGGTTCGAGATCGCGCTCGCGCGCCTGCACCAGGCCCAGATGGCGCGACGGCAGGGCGAGGTCCGGATCCACCGGCAGCGCCCCCAGCCTGAGCCCGGGCAGGCGGGCGTCGAGGGCCTCGGCCAGGAGTTGGTCGTGGCGCGGTCCGCTGGTCCGGTTGCAGACCACGCCGGCAACGTCGAGGTCGTCGCGGAACTCGGCGAAGCCGGCGGCGAGCGCCGCCACCGACTGCCCCATGCCCCGGGCGTCGACCGCGAGCACCACCGGCAGGCCGAGCAGCGACGCCAGGTCGGCGGTGGAGCCGCGGCCGTCGGGCCCGCCGTCGAACAGCCCCATCACGCCCTCGCCGATGACCAGATCGACGCCCTCGGCGGCGGCACCGGCGAGATGGGCGAGGGTGGGCAGCTGCATCGCCCAGCTGTCGAGGTTGGGACAGCGCACCGCGCCGGCGGCGAGGTGGAAGGCCGGGTCGATGTAATCGGGACCGACCTTGAAGCCGGCGACGGCGCGGCCGCGCTTGATGAACGCGCGAACGAGCCCGAGCGTGACCAGCGTCTTGCCCGAACTCGATCGGGTCGCGGCGATGACGAGCCCCGGCGCGTGCAACGGCATCCTCCTTCTCGCTCGGCCGTCGCTCTAGCGCGACCGGTGGCCGCTTGAACAGTCGCGCGAAGGCTCCGACAACCCACCCATGACCCACGCCGATCCACACCGACCCGCCGGCGGCCTGCGCCGCGGCTGGACCACCGGCACCTGCGCCACCGCGGCGGCCAAGGCGGCGGCGACGGCGCTCGTGACCGGGGCGTTTCCCGCCGCCGTGGCGGTCGGCCTGCCGCGCGGCGGGCGTGCCAGCTTCGCGCCCGAGGCGCGGCATCTCGACGCGGACGCCGCCACCGCGGCGGTGACCAAGGACGCCGGCGACGATCCGGACGTCACCCACGGCTGTGTCGTCGCGGTGACGGTGCGCCGGCTCGCGCCGATCGACGGCGTCGTCTTCCGCGCCGGCGCCGGCGTCGGCACGGTGACCCGCGCCGGCCTGCCCGTCGCCGTCGGCGAGCCCGCGATCAACCCGGTGCCGCGCCAGATGATGCGCGAGGCCCTGGCCGAGGTCCTGACGGAGACGGGCGCGCGCGCCGGCTTCGAGGTCACCGTCGCCATCGCGAACGGCGCCGAGCTGGCGCAGCGGACGCTGAACCCGCGGCTCGGCATCGAGGGCGGGCTGTCGGTGCTGGGCACCACCGGCGTGGTCGTGCCGTTCTCCTGTGCGGCCTGGATCCACTCGATCCACCGCGGCATCGATGTCGCCCGCGCCGCCGAGCTCGGGCACGTCGCCGCCGCCACCGGCTCCACCAGCGAGCGCGCGATCCGTACCCGCCACGGCCTCGACGACACGGCGCTGATCGAAATGGGCGACTTCGCCGGCGCCACGCTCAAATACCTCCGCCGCCGGCCGCTGCCGCGGCTCAGCCTCGCCGGCGGCTTCGCCAAGCTCGCCAAGTTCGCCCTCGGTGCGCGCGATCTCCACAGCAGCCGCTCGCGGCTGGACTTGGCCGCGCTGGCCGAACTCGGGCGCGCCGATAAACGGCCGACGGCGATTATCGCCGGGAACGATCAGCTCGCCGTCGGGGT
>CAZCVH010000287.1:0-3286 GCA_964502115.1 uncultured Geminicoccaceae bacterium | reverse complement strand
CTGCCGAAGCGACGGGCGATCTCGGCCACGAGCCGCGGCTCGGCGACGGCGGCGCTGTTGACCGACACCTTGTCGGCGCCGGCCTCCAGAAAGGCGCGGGCGTCGTCGAGCTCGCGCACCCCGCCGCCGACGGTGAGCGGGATGGCGAGGGACGCCCGCACCTCGGCTATGACGTCGAGGCCGTGGGCGCGGCCCTCGGGCGTCGCCGAGACGTCGAGGATGACGATCTCGTCGGCGCCCTGGCGCTCGTAGAGCCAGGCCCGCTCGGCCGGATCGCCGGCGTCGCGCAGGCCCTGGAACTTGACGCCCTTGACGACGCGGCCGTCGGCGACGTCGAGGCACGGGATGACGCGCTTGGTCAGCATGAAAGCCAGGCCTCCAACAGCGCCTTGCCGTAGTCGCCGGAGAGCTCGGGGTGGAACTGGCAGCCGACGACGCGGCCCTTCTCCATGCTGGCGACGAAGCGCCCGCCGTGCTCGGCGGTGGCCACCGTCCAGCCCGGCGCCGCGATGGCGCGGTAGCCGTTGGCGAAGTAGGCGAAGCCGGGGGCGAGAAAGCGCGCCTCGCCTTCGGGCGTGATCTCGTTCCAGCCGAACTGCGGGCGGCGCACGCCCTCGGGAAAGCGGCCGATGGCGGCGTCGACGACGGCGAGCCCGCGCACGCCCGGGCTCTCGTCGCTCGTGGCGAAGAGAAGCTGGTGGCCGACGCAGATCGCCATCGTCGGCAGGTCGGCCGCGATCCGGCGCACCAGCGCCGCGTCCGCGCCGCTCTCCCGCAGCGTCGCCATCGCCGCGCCGAAAGCGCCGACGCCCGGCAGCAGCACGTGGTCGGCGGCCAGGACGGCGTCGGGCTCGGCGCCGAGCTCGACGGTGCGACCCAGCCGCTCGAAGGCGGCGCGCACCGAAGCCAGGTTGGCCGTGCCCGTCGGCACCACGACGACCGTGCGCGCGCTCAAAGCAGGATGCCCTTCGTGCTCGGCACGTCGTCGCCGCCGTCGAGCGCCACCGCCCGGCGCAGCGCGAGCGCGGTCGCCTTCACCGCGGCCTCGGCGCGGTGGTGGTCGTTGGCGCCCTTGAGCACGTCGACGTGCAGCGCCATGCGGCCGGCCATGGCGAGCGAGACGAAGGCGTGGGTGATGTTCTCGCAGGCGAGCTGGCCGATGGTCTCGCGAGCGAGCCCGAGCGCGATCACCGGCGCCGGCCGCCCGGAGAGGTCGACGACGGCGCGCGCCAGCGCTTCGTCGAGGGGCGCGTAGGCGTGGGCGAAGCGACGGATGCCGCGGCGCTCGCCGAGCGCGCGATCGAGCGCCTGGCCGTAGGCGAGCGCCACGTCCTCGACGCTGTGGTGGTCGTCGACCCCGAGATCGCCCTCGCAGCGCAGCTCGACGTCGAAGCGGGCGTGCTTGGTGAGCGCGGTCAACAGGTGGTCGTAGAAGCCGATGCCGGTGTCGATCTGGGCGCGGCCGGTGCCGTCGAGGGCGAGCGCCACGTCGATGCGGGTCTCGAAGGTCGCGCGTTCGACGACGGCGGTGCGGGCGGGCGGCTCGTCGGTCATGACGCCTCAGCCCACGATCTGGGCGAGCTGGAAGACGACGATGTCGCTGCCGCCGGCCTCCTTGATGCGCGGGATCAGGACCGGCAGCTCGCTGCGCGCCACCGCCGCTTTGACGGCGTAGCCGTCGCCGCCGGCGAGATGCGCGACGGTGGGCGAGCCCATCCCCGGCAGCACGGCGACCAGCGCGTCCAGCCGCTCGGCGGCGACGTTGGCCTCGATCATCACCCGCCGCCGGGCGTCGAGCACCGACTTGCAGAGCATCGCGAAGTTCTCGATCTCGCGCCGCTTCGCCGGGTCCTCGAGGGCGTCGGGCGAGGCGTAGAGCCGGGTCGAGGAGTGCATCAGCGTCGCGAAGATGTGCAGGCCGTTGGCCCGGAGCGTCTCGCCGGTGGCGGTGTTGTCGACGACGCAGTCGGCGTCCTCGGGCGGGAACACCTCGGTGGCGCCGAAGGTCCGCACGACGCGGCCGTCGTAGCCCTCCGCGCGCAGCCAGGCCTCGGTCAGGCGCTGATACTCGGTGGCGACGCGAAAGCGCTCGCCCTTGGGATCGAAGGCGGGATCGGCGGCGGCGACGATGCGCACCGGATCGAGCTTGGTGTCCATCAGCTCGACCAGCTCGAGGCCGAGCTCGGCCACCCAGTCGGCGCCGGCGAAGCCCAGATCGCGCGAGCCCATGTGCAGCATCTCGGCGACGTTCTGCGGCTTCAACAGCTTGGCGTCGAAGCCGTCCAACGAGATGTGCGGGCGGTAGCCCCGCCGGCCGAAGGTCAGCCGGATGCCGGCGTCGTGCAGGAGCTCCAGCACCTCCTCCTGCATGCGCCCCTTCGGCAGGCCGAGACGGATGGGGATCGGGTCCACGAACGGTCCTCGCGCGTTTCTCGGCGTTCGCGTCACGCTATAGAGAACGGCCGCGCCCGGAACAAGCGCGCGCCCGGCGAGCGCTCGCGCTCGACCTTTCGCCCGCAGCCGCGCGCCCGGCCGCGTGCCATCCTCGCGGCCGCTCCGTGGTCGTCGTCGCCAACGCCATGCCCCTGCTCGCTCGCCTCTCGATCGTCGCGCTGACGCTGGCGGGCGCCGCCGCCACGGCGCTCGCCGGCGTCCTCCTGGGCTCGCTGCCGGACCACGCCGGCACCCGCGTCGTCGACGGGCTCGACGCGCCGGTCACCATCCGCCGCGACGCCCACGGCGTGCCCTACATCGAGGCCGCGAGCGAGGCCGACGGCTATTTCGCGCTGGGCTGGGTGCACGCCCAGGATCGGCCCTGGCAGCTGGAGATGCGCCGGCGCATCGGCCAGGGCCGCCTCGCCGAGCTGATCGGCCCCGCCGGCCTCGCGGTCGACCGCTTCATGCGGCTGATGCGCTTTCACGAGCTCGCCCGCGGCGATCTGGCGGCGATGGCGCCGGCCGACCGCCGGCTGGTCGAGGCCTACGCCGCCGGGATCGACGCGCAGCTGGCGCGAACGCGCCTGCTCGCGCCGCCGTTCTGGCTGTCGTGGCACCGCCCGGAACCCTGGAGCGGCGCCGACGCCCTGGTCTGGCACAAGCTGATGGCGCTCGATCTCGCCCGCGACTGGCGCCACGAGCTGGTGCGGGCGCGGGTCGCCCGCGGCGTCGATCGGGCCACCTTCGTCGAGCTCTTCCCCGAGGTGCCGGCGCCGTCCGCAGCGCGCGCAGGCGCGCCGCGGGATCGGAAGAGCACACGTCTGAACTCCAGTCACGTGAAACGATCTCG
>CAZCVH010000286.1:0-3294 GCA_964502115.1 uncultured Geminicoccaceae bacterium | reverse complement strand
AGGTGACCCCTTGCGGGGCGGGCGGGCCGCCGCGACAAGCGTGGGCGCCCGCCGCCACCGGAGGCCGTCATGATCCGCGTCGATCTCGCCAGCGACACCAAGACCCGGCCGACACCCGCCATGCGCCGCGCCATGGCCGAGGCCGAGGTCGGCGACGAGCAGGCCTTCGAGGACCCCACCGTCAACGCGCTGTGCGAGCGCGCGGCCGAGCTCCTGGGCCAGGAGGCGGCGGTGTTCCTGCCCTCGGGCACGATGGCGAACCAGATCGCCTTTCGCCTCTTGACCCGGCCCGGCGACGAGGTGCTGGTCGAGGCCACGACCCACCCGCTGCACTTCGAGAGCGGCGGCCCGGCGGCCAACGCCTACTGCATGTTCCGCCCGCTTCAAGGCGAACGCGGCAAGTTCACGCCCGAACAGGTCACCGACGCGATCCGCGGCGGCTATCGCCACCACCCGCGCACCAGCGTCGTGGCGATCGAGAACACCACCAACCTCGGCGGCGGAGCCGTCTGGACCGTCGAGGAGGTCGCCGCCGTCGCCGAGGCGGCGCGCTCGAAAGGCGTCAAGCTGCACATGGACGGCGCCCGGCTCGCCAACGCGGCGATCGCCGCGGGCGTGCCGCTTTCCGCCTACGGGCGCTCGTGCGACACGGTCTGGCTCGATTTCTCCAAGGGCCTGGGCGCGCCCGTCGGCGCCTGCCTCGCCGGCTCGAAGGACGCCATCGACGAGGCCTGGCGGATCAAGCAGCAGCTCGGGGGTGCGATGCGCCAGGCCGGGGTGATCGCCGCCGCCGCGCTGCACGCCCTCGACCATCACCTCGAACGCCTCGCCGACGACCACGCCCGCGCCCGGCGCCTCGCCGCCGCGATCGCCGAGCTCGACGGCCTCGCACTGGTCAACCCGCCGGTGGAGACCAACCTGGTCTTCGTCTCGACCGCCGCCGGCGGCTGGTCGGCGCCGGCCTTGAGCGAGGCCCTCGCCGCGCGTGGCGTGCGCATCGGTGCGATGGGCCCGCACCAGCTGCGCGCCTGCACCCATCTCGACGTCGACGACGCCGGCATCGAGACCGCGATCGCCGCCTTGCGCGAGACCCTCGGCGGCTGAGCGCATCGGCGAGGGAAAGCCGGCGAGGCGTCGAAGGCCGCCGGCGCCGGCGCCCGAGGGACATGCCGAGGCTTGTGGCGAGGCTTGTGGCGAGAGCGGGCGGCCGGCGCCGGACCAGCGTCGGCGCGACGCCTTCGAAAGCGCCGGGAACGCCCCGCGATCTTGCGACAAGCCGTTGATATGATTGGGCTTTTTGCTTCTACCGGTTCGTTTCGCAACCGCGGCCGACCGCATCCCCACCCCGCCCGACGCGCCACCGGGGCGCTGTTCCAGCCTAGCGTGTATCAGCTTATTTTCCTAGATCTGCGAACGGCGAGCCCGCATCCGCGCTGGCGGCGACGCGCCCGGCGCGGCCCGCGCGAGCACGATCGTCGGTGCGGCGCCGGCCGGAACGGGCGCGCGCGGCTTTCGACACGACACGGGCGGGCACCAGCGTGATCTCGCGCGCACCCCCCGGGCCCGGGGTCGACCGTGGCCGCGCCGGCGGGCTCCGCCCGCCCCGCCCCAGGTCAGCCGCGGCGGGTGACCTTCAGCGCACGGCGGTCGAGGTGGCGCTCGACCTCGGCGAGGTCGATGCCCTCGGCGGCGAGGCGCGCGAGGGTGAAGAAGAGGACGTCGGCGGCCTCGTGGACGACGTGGTCGCGCGCGCCGGCCTCGACCAGCTCGCCCGCCTCCTCGGTGAGCTTGGCGGCGAGCAGTTCCGCATCCTCGAACAGGCGCTTGGTGTAGGAGCCCGCGGGGGCGCCGCGCCGGCGCGCCTCGAGACGGCGCATCAGCGCGCCGAGGCCGGCGTCCTCGCCGAAGCAGGAGCGGCGCTCGAGATGGCAGAAGCCGACGCCCTCCTGGCGGACGACGAAGCGCGCGGCGTCGCGGTCGCAGTCGGGATCGACCCGCAACAGCTCTTGCAGCGCCCCCGAGCTCTCGCCCTTGCGCCACAGCCCGCGCGAGCGCGACTGGTAGATGCCGCGGCGCTCGGCGACGGCGGCCTTGATCGAGGCGACACTGGAATAGACGAGGCCGAGGGCGACACCCTGCTCGTCGGTGACCACCGTCGGGATCAGCCCGTCCGCGCGGTCGGAGCCGAGCGGTGCGGCGATCGCCTCGCCGAGGTCCATGCGGCCGGAATAGAGCGCCATGCCGACCTGGGCGTCGGCGCCGAGGCGGTCGAGGTCGCGGATCTCCTCGACCTCGGTGACGCCGCCGGCGATGGTGACCTTGGCGTCGCCCGCCGCCTCGACGATGGCTCGTGCCAGCTCGAGGTCGGTGCCCTCCATGCGGCCCTCGCGCTCGACGAAGGTCACCAGAAAGCCGCCGACGTAATCCTTGAGCGCTTGGACCTGATCCAGCACCTGCCGGCCGGTGCGCTCGGTCCAGCCCGCGACGACGACCTCACCGTCGCGGGCGTCGAGCGCCGCGATCACCCGCTCGCGCGGGAGCTTCGCGAGCAGCTCGGGCGTGGCGGCGGTGCCGAGGATGATGCGGCGCGCACCGGCGTCGAGCCAGCGCACGGCCGTCGCCTCGTCGCGGATGCCGCCGCCGACCCGGCACGGCACGCGCGCCACCAGGTCTTCGATGAGATCGCGGTTGGTGCCCTTGGCCATGGCGGCGTCGAGGTCGATCACCGCGATCTCGCCGGCGACGGCGAAGCGCTCGGCGAGCGGGCGCGGATCGCCCGCCTCGATCGCGAGATCCTCGCCGCCCACGAGCTGGACGGCCTGGCCGCCCTGGAGGTCGATCGAGGGGACGATCATATCCTTACCCGCACACCCATCGACGCGAGCTCGGCCTTGATCGCGCCCACGGTGGTCTCGTCGTCGTGGAAGATGGAGGCGGCCAAGACCGCGTCGGCCCCGACCGCGAAGGCCTCGGCCAGATGCCGCGCGTCGGCCGCCCCGCCCGAGGCGATGACGGGCAGCCGGCTGGCCTCGGCGACGGCCCGCGTCAGCGGCAGGTCGTAGCCTTGGCGGGTGCCGTCGCGGTCCCAGCTCGTGAGCAGCAGCTCGCCGGCGCCGAGGCCGGCGACCTCCTTGGCCCAGGCCACCGCGTCGCGGCCGGTGCCCTCGCGCCCGCCCTTGATCAGCACCTCGAAGCGTCCCTCACGCCAGGCGGCGTCGATGGCGACGACGGCGCACTGGCTGCCGAAGCGACGGGCGATCTCGGCCACGAGCCGCGGCTCGGCGACGGCGGCGC
>CAZCVH010000285.1:0-3295 GCA_964502115.1 uncultured Geminicoccaceae bacterium | reverse complement strand
CGGGCGGATCTGGCCTGCCGCCCGAAGCGCCCGTCGCGATGACCGTGGGGCCCGCGTGTTGCCTGTCGCGCGGCACCAAGCGTGTCCCCGGAAAGGCCCACGGGCCCGCGCCCTCACCCCGTTGGTGCCAGCCGTGCCGCGGCGCGGGCGACGAGGGCGAGGGCGTCCTCGACGCCGTCGGCGGCGCCCTTCTCGAAGTCGCCGTCGACCTGACCCATCCGGTTGGTCACGTGCGCGAAGCAGAGGACGGGGCGGCTGCGCGCCTCGGCGAAGGCGTAGAGGGCGGCCGCCTCCATCTCGACGGCGACGAGCCCGCGCTCGCGCGCCGCGGCGATGGCGGCCTCGGTCTCGCGGAAGGGCGCGTCGGTGGTCCAGGTGCCGCCACGCAGCACGGGCTCCGGCAGGTCGTCGAAGGCGCCGTCGACGCCTGCGAGCAGATCGGCCGGGGCGGCGCACGTCGCCGCCGGCGGCCGGTAGTGGTAGCTCGTGCCCTCGTCGCGCAGGGCGCGGTCGATCAGCACGAAATAGGGCGGTGGCCGCAGGTCCACGAGCTGGCCGGCGGAGGTCACGCTCAAGAGCAGCCGGCAGCCCGAGGCGAAGAGCTCCTCGGCGACGAGGACGGCGAAGGCGGCACCCACGGCGCAGCCGACGACGCCGACCTCGCGCCCGTCGAGCGCGACGACGTCGAGCTCGGTGTGGTAGCAGACCCAGCCGCCGTGGCGCCGGCTGCGGCCTTCGGCGCGCAGCCGGCGGACGACGTCACCGTCGGGATCCAAGAGGCAGACATCGGGCACGGGCTCCGGCGCCGCGCCCTTCTGCCGCCGCGCCTCGCGCAACAGGCTGTCGGGGGTGAAGACCGAGGGTGCCGCGTAGTGCTTGCCCGTCAGGATCGGCGCGCTGTCGTCGTCAGGGCTCGTCACAGCGTATCCCTCGGCACGGTGGTCGAGGGTGCGCCCGGCCGGACGCGGCGCAGCGGCTGCAGCAGCATCGCGTCGAGCCAGAGGGCGCGGCGGGTGCGGAAATATTCGAGCCCGATGGTCATGGCCTGGTGGCCGGCCTCGGGTTGGGCGCGGTAGGTGGCGAAGAGCCGGTCCCACCAGGGCAGGTTGAAGCCGAAATTGCTGTCGGTCTCGTGGCGCACCGCCGAGTGGTGGACGCGATGCATGTCGGGGGTGACCACGATCAGCCGGAGAAACCGGTCGACACGTTCCGGCAGGCGGACATTGCCGTGGTTGAAGAGTGCCGTGGCGTTCAAGACGATCTCGAAGACGAGCACCGCGGCCGCCGGCGCGCCCAGGGCCGCGACCACGGCGAGCTTCAAGGCCATCGAGAGCACGATCTCGACGGGATGAAAGCGCAACCCCGTCGAGGCGTCGAACTCCAGATCGGCGTGGTGCATGCGGTGCAGCCGCCAGAGCACCGGCACGGCGTGGAAGGCGCGGTGCTGCAGGTAGATGACCAGATCGAGGAGGAGGAACGCGAGGAGGAAGGCGAGCCAGTAGGGAACGGCCAGCCAATGCAGCAGGCCGAAGCCCCGTTCCTCGACGACCAGCGCGAGGGCCACGGCGAGGATCGGGAAGGCGAGGCGCACGACGGCCGTGTCGACGGCGACGAGGGCGATGTTGTTGCTCCAGCGCAGGAGCCGCGGCACCTCCTGGCGGCGCTTGGGTGCGGCAAGCTCCCAAAGGGCCATCAGGGCCAGCACGCCGAGGAAGGCCGCCAGCCGGATCTGCGGCTCGTGGAGGAGGAGCGTCTCGGTCATCGTTTCGTCCTTGCGCGTCGCGCCGGCTCGGCAGTATTTTCAATTGAGCAATTGAAACATTGAGACTCCCACGTCAAGCCATGCCGAAGCCGTTCAAGGCGCGTCTCTTCGAGGCGTTCGCCACCGTCGCCCAGGGCCTTGCGCATCCCGTGCGCCTGCTGTTGCTGGACCATCTCGCGCAGGCGCCCGCGAGCGTGGAGGCGCTCGCCGCGCGGACGGAGCTGCCCATGGCCAACGTCTCGCAGCACCTCCAGCGCCTCAGGCGCGCCGGGCTGGTCCAGGGCGAGCGCACGGGCAAGCAGGTCCGCTACCGGCTCGTGGACGATCGGGTCGTCGACCTCGTGGCGCAGTTGCGCGCCGTCGCCGCGACCAACCTCGCCGAGGTCGAGCGCGTGGTGAGCGAGCGCATCGATTCCGCGGACAACCTCGAGCCGATGACACGCGCGACTTTGCTGGAGCGGCTGCGCGCCGGTGACGTCGTCGTCCTCGACGTCCGCCCGCCGGACGAGTTCGCCGAAGGCCACCTGCCGGGTGCGGTGAACATCCCGCCCGACGAGCTGGAGGCTCGGCTGGCCGAGCTCGATCCCGCGCTGGAGATCGTCGCCTACTGCCGCGGCCCCTTCTGCGTCTATTCGGTCGATGCGGTGGTGAACCTGCGCGCACGCGGTTTCAAGGCCCGCCGCCTAGAGGAAGGCCTGCCCGAATGGCGCGCCGCCGGCCTGCCCGTAATGGCGGCCCAATGACCGTCGACCGCCGCGGTGCCCTACGGCGCCGTCGGCGACGATCCATCGACCCGGGGAGGAACACGATCATGCGTACCACCACGACCACGATCCTGACCGGCCTCGCCGTCGCCTTCGCCCTGACGCCGGCTCTCGCCGAGATGCCCTACCGCGGCGACGGCCACATGATGATCGCCCCCGACGCGCTGGAATGGACCGACATCGCCTCGATGGCGGCCCCGGCCGAGATGGCCGTCATCGAGGGCGACCTCGGCGCGGCGGAGCCCTTCACCTTCCGCCTGCGCCTGCCCGACGGCTACCGCATCCTGCCGCACGTGCATCCCGCCTACGAGCGGGTGACCGTGCTCCAGGGCACGCTGCACTTCGCCCACGGCGAAGAGTTCGACGCCGCGGCGACGACACGCCTACCCGAGGGTGGCGTCGCCATCATGGCGGCGGGCGAGCCGATGTTCGGCTACGCCGAGGGCGACGTCGTCATGCAGCTCCACGGCACCGGGCCCTGGGGGATCACCTACATCGATCCCGCCGACGATCCCCGGTCCAGCGGCTGAGCGACCGTCGGCGCGGACACGTTCGCGTGACGCCATTCGTGCGGGCCTCGACGGTGCGGCACGTTCGTCGCAATAGCTAGGTAATGCGATCGAGCCCCTGCGCCGTCGTACTCGCCCTGGTCGCCGCGCTCGTTTTCGGCGCGGCGATGCAGGCCGCGAGCACGGCCGCCGTGGCCGCGACGATGGCCGCCGGCGAAAGCGAAGCCGTCGCGATGGCCGGCTGCGCTCGAAGCGATGGC
>CAZCVH010000284.1:0-3296 GCA_964502115.1 uncultured Geminicoccaceae bacterium | reverse complement strand
GCCGACGTCGTCGTGCTCGGCGAGGGGGTCAACGGGCTGGTCGGCCACCGTGCCGGCGTGCGGCCCGAGCTCGACCCCCAGCACGTCGCCCTCGCCGTCAAGGAGACGATCTTTCTCTCCGAGGAGGCGGTGCAGGACCGCTTCAACCTCGACGGCGAGGACGAGGGCGTCGTCATCGAGGTCATGGGCTCGGTCTCGGCCGGCATGGTCGGCACCGGCTTCATCTACACCAACCGCGAGTCGATCTCGCTGGGGGTGGGCTGCCTGCTTTCCGACTTCCAGGAGACCCAGATCCCGGCCTACGTCCTGCTCGACAGGATGAAGGCGCATCCCTCGATCGCGCCCTTGATCCGCGACGGCGAGACCAAGGAGTACGTCGCCCATCTCATCCCGGAGGGCGGCTACGACGCCATCCCCAACCTCTCCGGTGACGGCTGGGCCATCGTCGGCGACGCCGGGCAGTTCGTGAACTCGGCGCACCGCGAGGGTTCCAACCTGGCGATGACCACCGGCCGGCTCGCCGGCGAGACGGTGGCGAGCCTCAAGCGCGAGGGCCTCCCCTGCAGCGAGGCCAACCTCAAGCGCTACCGCCACGCCCTGGAGCAGTCCTTCGTCATGAAGGACATGAAGAAGTACCGCCGGCTGCCCGGCTTGCTCCACGGCAACAAGCATCTCCTGAGCGCCTATCCGCGGGCGATCTCGCAGGCGATGCAGACCTTCCTGCGGGTCGACGACGTCGACAAACGTTCGAAGGAACGCCGCATGATGAGCCAGTTCCGCGCGGCGCGCGGCGGCTGGTGGAACGTTCTCACCGACGCACTCAAGATGGCGAGGGCCTGGCGATGACCCATCACGACGACGACGCCCCGAAGCCCGCCCAGCGCATGGAGGAGCGGCTCTACAAGAACCGCTACCTCGTCGACGAGGGCCGCCCGCACGTCCGCATCCGGCGCCGTGCCATCGACAGCGACGAGCTGAAGTCGATGGTGCAGCTCTGCCCCGCCGGCTGCTACACCAAGGCCGAGCGCGGCAAGGTGGAACTGTCGCTCGACGGCTGCATGGAATGCGGCACCTGCCGTATCGTCTGCCAGGCCACGGGCGAGATCGAGTGGAGCTATCCGCGCGGCGGCTTCGGCGTGGCCTTCAAGTTCGGATGAGGCCCGTGCGGCGGGTGGCGGCGGCGCTGGCGGCGCTGCTCGCCACCGGCCCGGCGGCGGCGGAACCGCTGGTCTTCGCCGCCGCCTCCACCAAGCGGGCGATGGACGACGTCATCGCCGCCTCGGGCGTGGACGCGACCCTCTCCTACGGCACCTCCGGCACGCTCGCCCGGCAGATCGCGGCGGGCGCGCCGGCCGACCTCTACCTCTCCGCCAACCCCGACTGGATGGCGTATCTGGTGGAGGAAGGGGTGGTCGAGGCGGCGCGGGTGCGCACGCTGCTCTCCAACGCGCTCGTGCTGATCGTGCCGGCGGACGGCCCGCCGCTCGCCTTGGAGGCCGACGCCCTCGCCGCGCGCCTCGACGGCGAGCGCTTCGCGATGGCCGATCCGACGACGGCACCGGTGGGGCAGTACGGCCGGGCCGCGCTCGGCGCGCTCGGGCTCTGGGAGCTGGTGGGCCCGCGCCTGGCGCCCACCCGCAACACGCTGGTGACCGTCGCCACCGTGGGCCAGGGCGAGGCGCCGGTGGGGCTGGTCTACAAGAGCGACGCCCTCGACGTCGCCGCCGTCGCCATCACCGCCGAGATCCCGGCCGACGCCCATCCGCCGATCGCCTATCCCGCGGCGCAGCTGGACGGCGGCGGCGATCCCGCGGGCGGGGAGCGACTGATGGACTTCCTCGTGGGCGCCGAGGCGCGGGCGATCTTCGAGCGCCACGGCTTTCGCATCGCAGAGGCCGCGCCTTGAGCCCGGGCGCGTGGCTCGGCCTCGGGCCGGTCGAAGCCGAAGCGCTCGCGCTGACCCTGCGCACCGCGACCCTGGCCGTGGCCGGGGCGCTGCCGGTGGCCATCGGCGTGGGCTGGCTCTTGGCGCGCCGCCGTTTTCCCGGCCACAGCCTGTTGAACGCGGTGGTCCACCTGCCACTCGTGCTGCCGCCGGTCGTGATCGGCTACCTGCTGCTGGTCCTGCTGGGGCGCAACGGCCCGCTGGGCGCCGCGCTCGAGGACGCCGTCGGCGTGCGGCTGGTGTTCTCCACCGCCGGCGTCGTCGTGGCCTGCGCGGTGGTCGGCTTGCCGTTGTTCGTGCGCGCCGTGCGCCAGGCCGCCGAGGCCTCGGATCCGCGCCTCGAGCAGGTGGCGCGCAGCCTCGGCCGGGGCGAGCTTCGGGTGTTCGCGACCATCACCCTGCCCTTGATGGCGCCGGGGGTGCTCGCCGGCGCCACGCTCGCCTTCGCCCGCGCCGTCGGCGAGTTCGGCGCCACCATCACCTTCGCCGCCAACATCCCGGGCGTCACCCAGACCCTGCCCTTGGCGCTCTACACCGTGCTGCAGACGCCGGGCGGCGAGGCCGCGGCGCGGCGGCTGTGCGTGCTCTCGATCCTGCTCGCCGGGACGGCGCTGGCGCTCTCGGAATGGCTCGCCCGGCGCACCCGCCCGGAGGCCCGGCGGTGAACCCGCCCGGGCTGGAGCTTCGGGTCCGCAAGACGCTGGGCGCCTTCACGCTCGACGTCGATCTCGCGGTGCCGCTCGACGGCGCGCTCGGCCTCGTCGGCGCTTCCGGGTCGGGCAAGAGCACGCTCCTCGCCTGCATCGCCGGCCATCTGGCGCCCGACGCCGGTCGCATCGCCGTCGACGACCGCGCCCTGTTCGACCACACCGCGCGCGTCGACGTGCCGCCCGCCCGCCGCGATGTCGGCATGGTGTTCCAGGAGGCGCTGCTGTTCCCGCACATGAACGTCCGCGCCAACCTGCTCTACGGCGCGCGCGGCGGCGACCGCGCGCTGTTCGAGCGCGTGGTCGAGGCCCTCGGCGTGGACCCCCTGCTCGACCGCCGCCCCGGCGCGCTGTCGGGCGGCGAGCGCCAGCGCGTCGCCCTCGGCCGCGCGCTGATGGCACGGCCGCGGCTGTTGCTCCTCGACGAGCCGCTGGCCTCGCTCGACGGGGCGCGCCGCGAGGTGGTGCTCGGCCTTTTGGCCGAGCTCGGTGACGAGCTGGCGATGGCGATGGTCCACGTCTCGCACGCCGCGGCCGACATCGCCCGCGCGACCCGGCGCGTGATCACGCTCGACGGCGGCCGCGTCCGCCGCGACACCGCGATCGCCGGCGATCGCGTCGAGCCGGCCCCGCCCGGGCGCGCC
>CAZCVH010000283.1:0-3317 GCA_964502115.1 uncultured Geminicoccaceae bacterium | reverse complement strand
TGGGTCTCACGCGCGAGGAGATCGGCCAGCCCTTCGTCGGGGTGGTGACCACCTGGAACGAGGCCGCGCCCTGCAACATCGCGCTGGCGCGCCAGGCCCAGGCCGCCAAGCGCGGCGTCGCCAAGGCCGGCGGCACGCCGCGCGAGTTCACCACCATCACGGTCACCGACGGCATCGCCATGGGCCATCAGGGCATGAAGTCGTCGCTGGTCTCGCGCGAGGTCATCGCCGACAGCACCGAGCTCACCGTCCGCGGCCACGCCTACGACGCGCTGGTCGGCCTCGCCGGCTGCGACAAGTCGCTGCCGGGGCTGATGATGGCGATGGTGCGGCTCAACGTGCCGTCGGTCTTCATGTACGGCGGCTCGATCCTGCCGGGCCGCTTCCACGGCAAGGACGTCACCGTCCAGGACGTCTTCGAGGGGGTGGGCAAGCACGCCGTCGGGCAGATGTCCGACGCGGAGCTCGCCGAACTCGAGGAGGTGGCGTGCCCGTCGGCCGGCTCCTGCGGCGGTCAGTTCACCGCCAACACCATGGCCTGCGTCTCCGAGGCGATCGGGTTGGCGCTGCCGGGCTCGGCCGGCACGCCCGCACCTTACGAGACCCGCGATCAGTGGGCCGAGGCCTCGGGCGAGGCGGTGATGAACCTGTTGGCGACGGGCCTGCGCCCGCGCGACATCGTCACCCGCAAATCGCTCGAGAACGCCGCGCGCGTCGTCGCCGCCTCGGGCGGGTCGACCAACGGCGCCCTGCACCTGCCCGCGCTCGCCCACGAGTGCGGCATCGACTTCGACCTCCACGACGTCGCCGCGATCTTCCGCGACACCCCCTACATCGCCGACCTCAAGCCGGCGGGGCGCTACGTCATGCGCGATCTGCACGATTTCGGCGGCGTGCCGCTGTTGATGCGCGCGCTGTTCGACGGCGGCTATCTCCACGGCGACTGCCGCACCGTCACCGGCAAGACCCTGGCCGAGGACCTCGAGGACGTCCCCTTCGAGACCAACCCGATCGTGCGGGCGACGACCGATCCGATCACGAGCTGGGGCGGCGTCGTCGGTCTCAGGGGCTCGCTCGCGCCCGAAGGCGCCATCGTCAAGGTCGCGGGCCTGCCCCGGCTGGCGTTTCGCGGCCCGGCGCGCTGCTTCGACTGCGAGGAGGACGCCATGGCGGCGGTGCAGGCGGGGCGTTACGACGACGGCGAGGTCATCGTCATCCGCTACGAGGGCCCCAAGGGCGGGCCCGGCATGCGCGAGATGCTGGGCGTGACCTCGGCGATCTACGGCCAGGGCCGGGGCGATCAGGTCGCGCTCATCACCGACGGCCGCTTCTCCGGCGCCACCCGCGGCTTCTGCATCGGCCATGTCGGGCCGGAGGCGGCGGTCGGCGGACCGATCGGATTGTTGCAGAACGGTGACATTATAGCCATCGACGCGTCCGCCGGTACGCTCGACATCGAGGTCGCGCCCGCCGAACTGGAGCGCCGACGCGGGGCGTGGACCGCGCGGCCGAGCTTCTACGGCGCCGGCACGCTCTGGAAATACGCCCAAACCGTAGGTTCTGCCGAGAAGGGGGCGGTGACCCATCCCGGCGCCGCTGCCGAGGTTCACGTCTACGCTGAGTTGTAATGTCGCCTGGCCCAAGGCGCATATCCGGGCGCATGCTGGCGCCCGGTAGACGCTTGGCAGATCGGCGCGAGCCGGGTTAACGGTAACGTAACGGATGTTTCGTGAGCCGGACGTCGTCGCCACAGCGTCATTAAGGAAACGGGTCATGCGGAAACCGCCCGGCGCCGGCGCCGAACAACCGCTGGGGTCGACCGGGTCGCCCGACGACGAGGCGGCGGCGAGCGGCTCGGGCGGGGAGGAGACGGGCTTTCGGCTCGCGCTGAGCGACCTGATCGCCGGCGACGCCGAAGAGGTGGTGCTGTTCAACGACTCCGCCGTGCGCGAGGTCGTGCTCGAGAGCGCGGCGGCGCCGGTCGCGGAGGGCGAGGTCGACGGCCACGTCACCGCCGACGGCGTCGACGTCAGCGGCTTTTGCTACCTCCGCTTCCCGCAAGGGCTCACCCTCTACCACGACCCCGACACGCGGGTGCGCGTCGACGCCCCCGCCGGCTGACGTCGCTCTCACGAGCTCCGCGAGGCCAGGCTGGCGAACTCGCGCAACTCGTCGCCGTCGAGCTCGGCGAAGAAGCGGCGGAGCTCTTCGGCCGGTTTCTTCTCACCGCCGCTCGCCTCCAGCACGCGCAGTTTGTCGGCGAGCCACAGGATGACCCGCACGTTGCCGACCTGCACCTCGTGCTCGATGGCGTCGAGCAGCGCGTCGCGCAACGCGCCGACGCGCACCGGCAGCGGTTGACCCTTGGTGGGCGTGATCTTCTCGGGCGGCGCGGCAGCTTCGCCGGCGCCCTTCGCGGTCTTCGTCGATCTCGATGCGGCGGGCATGGGCATGCTCCAGCGTTTGGCCCGATCGTATAGGAAAATGTGCCTTATCTCAAACCTTCACCCCGCTGCGGGTTGTGGCATCCTACGAAGGATTTCCACCTACGCGGGAGACGGCCATGGCCGCCTCGTCCGACGCCCCGCCGCCCCGCCAGCCGCTCGCCGACGGCGCCTGGATCGCCGCGATCAGCCACGATCTGCGCGATCCGATGAACGCGGTGCTGGGGATGACGCGGCTCCTGTTGGAGACCGAGCTGGACGACGTGCAGCGCCGCTACGCCGAGACCGTCGAGGACGCGGCGACCGGCATGATGACGCTGATCAACGATCTCCTCGACATCGGCCGTCTCGCCCGCGGCGACGTCGCCGTTCGTAGCGAGCCCTTCGATCTGCACCGGCTGGTGCGGGGCTCGCTCGACGTCGTCCGGCCGCGGGCGAGCGAGCGGCCGGTGACGCTGGACCTCGACCTCGCCGCCGGCACGCCGCGCTGGGTCGAGGGCGACGCCGGCCGCCTGCGCCAGATCCTGGTCAACCTGCTCGCCAACGCGCTCAAATTCACCGCCCGCGGCGAGGTCGAGCTCGCGGTCCGCGCGGCCGCCCCCGGTCAGGTCGCCTTCGCGGTGCGCGATACCGGTTGCGGTCTCGCGCCGGCGGACCGCGAGCGCGTCTTCCAGCCCTTCGTGCAGCTGTCGGCCAACGGCGGCGGCGGCGGTGGCGTCGGCCTCGGCCTCGCGATCGCGCGCCTCGTGGTCGACCGCCTCGGCGGCAGCTTGGAGCTCGACAGCGCGGAGGGCACCGGCTCGACCTTCACCGTCAGCCTGCCGCTGCCCGCCACCGCGCCGGCGGCGGCGGCGGGGCGCGCCAGCCTCGCCG
>CAZCVH010000282.1:0-3324 GCA_964502115.1 uncultured Geminicoccaceae bacterium | reverse complement strand
TTTGATACGTTAATACACCAGGCTTCATCTGGGGAGATGAAGGTCAAATCCCGGCGACCCGCTTGGGCGCCCGCGCCGCCGCCACCAACGCCGCCGCGGCGCCGGTGCTGGCGCCGAACAGCCCGAGCGGGCGGCCGCGCAGCTCGGCCTCGCCGTCGCACCAGCTCATCGCTTCGCCGACCCGCTCGGCCAGGAGCGGGATGTCGAAGACGCGACGGCGGTCGCGCGCCTCGTCCTCGTGCAACAGGTCGAAGAGCAGGGTCCCGATGCCGGCGGCCTCGACCGCGCGGGCCACCTGCCGGTTACGCGGACTGAGACGGCTGCTGCCGCTGCCGTGGGCGAACACCACCAGCCCGCCCGCGCCTTCGGGCAGCGTCAACTGCCCGGGCAGGGCGTGGGGGCCGACGGTGACGTCGAGGGTCTTGGCGATCACGGTGGTCACGGGTTCCATCTCCGCGTTCGGGGTGGCTTCGGGTGCGGGTGGCGCCGTCGTCGTTTGTCGCCCCGGCCGAAGCGGGCTCGCCCCGGCACCGGCTCCTCGCGCGCGACGGGGACCGGCTGGGCGCCGCCGACGATGCCGATCCCGGTGCGGGCGGGGCGGTGCCGACCACCCGGTGCCGCGGTCATGCCCCTTCGACCGGGATCTCGCGCGACGCGCCGACCGCTTCCGGCTTCTTGGGCAGCGTCACCGTCAGCACACCGCCGGCGAGCTTCGCCTCGATCTTGTCGACGTCGATGCTGTCGGGGACGTCGAGGGCGCGGTGAAAGCTGCCGTAGCTGCGCTCGGTCACGTGATACGCGCCCTCCTGCGTCTCGCGTTCGGAGGACTTCTCGCCTTCGACGACGAGAAGATGGTCGCTGATGGAGACCTTGACGTCCCGTTCGCGCACGCCCGGCAGCTCGACCTTGACCACGACCTCGCCCGGGCTTTCGCGGACGTCGAGGCTGGGGATCAGCTCGCCGGTGATCTCCTCGCCGACGGCGTGCCGCAGCCGCGACGACGAGCCCGAAAAGCGGTCGAAGACCCGGTCGAGTTCGGTGCGCAGCGCCCCCAGCGACTCGACCGTCCACTCGCTGCCCAAAAGGCGCCGTCCGCGCCGAACCTTCACGTCCTTGGCCATTCCCGTCCTCCCGATGGCAAGGGGACATATTCGTGTCTCGCGAAGCCGGGCGCCGCCATGACATCGATCAAAAGTCGAAGATGCCGGGCACCGGACCGGTGGCGACGGCCGCTGCCGGCCGGCGGGCGCTGCGGGCTTGCGGTCGCCGCCGTTCGGCCCTAGAGCGCGTCCCGTTCACGTGGACCCGAGCCACCCGCGCACCCCGCCCGGCCACCCGGGGCATCACGCTGGTGGGTGGTCGGGCGGGGTGTGTGGGTGGGTCCGCCTTAGTGGGATGCGCCCGAGGCGATGGTGCCAGCCCGTTCACGACATCGGCTCCTGTCCATGCGGTGGCGCCTCGCTCTGGTCGCGCTGGCGGTCCTCGTCGCCGTCGGCCTCGTGCTGGCGCGACCCTGGTCGCGGGCCAACGACGGCCGCCTCACCCTCTACGGCAATGTCGACATCCGCGAGGTCGAGCTCGGCTTTCGCGTCGGCGGCCGGCTGGCGCAGGTCGCGGTCGAGGAGGGCGACCGCGTCGACGGCGGCCGGCGGCTGGCGTCGCTCGACGCGCGCCCCTTCACCGAGGAGATGGCCATCGCCAGCGCCCGCGTCGCCGCCCGTCGCGCCGAGCACGACGAGCTCGTCGCCGGCACGCGCGCGGAGGAGATCGAACAGGCCCGCGCCACGCTCGCCGAGCGCGAGGCGATGCGGCTGCGTGCGGTGCGGGATTTCGAGCGCCAGCAGGTGCTCTTCGAGCGCGGCGACATCTCCGAGGCCCGGCTCGACGAGTACCGCGCCACGCTGGAGCGGGCCGAGGCCCGGGTGCGGGCGGCGGAGGCGGCGCTCGACCTCGCCGTCGCGGGGCCGCGGCAGGAGGACAAGACCGCGGCGCTGGCGGCGCTCGCCGCCGCCGAGGCGGAGGCCCAGCGCGCCGAGACCCGGCTCGCCGACACCGAGCTGCACGCTCCGGCCGACGGCGTCGTCCTCTCCCGGTTGCGCGAGCCCGGCGCCATCCTCGAGGCCGGCGCGCCGGTGCTGACGCTCACGCTCACCGACCCGATCCGTATCCGGGCCTACGTCGCCGAGCCCGACCTCGGCCGGATCGCGCCGGGCCAGGCCGTCGAGGTCACGACCGACAGCCGGCCCGATCGGGCTTACGACGGCCGCGTCGGCTTCATCTCGCCGACCGCCGAGTTCACCCCGCGCGCGGTCCAGACCGAGGAGCTGCGCTCGCGGCTGGTCTACCGCCTGCACGTCATCGTCGACGACGGCGACGGGCTGCACCAGGGCATGCCGGTGACGGTGCGCGTGCCCGAGGCCGAGCCGGCGCCGTGAGCGACGCCATCGTACGGATCGAGGGGGTCAGCCGCCGCTTCGGCGACGACACGGCGCTCGACGACGTCACCGCCGAGATCGCCCATGCCCGGATCACCGGCCTCGTCGGCCCCGACGGCGCCGGCAAGACGACGCTGCTGCGCCTCGTCGCCGGGCTGTTGCGGCCCGATCGGGGGCGGCTCGAGGTCATGGGCCGCGACACGCTGCGCGCGGCCGACGCCATCCACCGCCGGCTCGGCTACATGCCGCAGCAGTTCGGCCTCTACGAGGACCTGACCGTCCAGGAGAACCTCGACCTCTACGCCGAGCTCCGCGACCTCGCGCCGGCCGAACGCGCCGACACCTTCGAGCGCCTGTTGGACTTCACCGATCTCGGCGCCTTCACCGGCCGCCTCGCCGGGCGGCTCTCCGGCGGCATGAAGCAGAAGCTGGGCCTCGCCTGCGCGCTGATCGCCCGGCCCGATCTCCTGCTCCTCGACGAGCCGAGCGTCGGGGTCGATCCGATGTCGCGGCGCGAGCTCTGGGCCATGGTCGCGCGCCTGAGGGACGAGGGCGTCGGTGTCGTCTGGTCGACCGCCTATCTCGACGAGGCCGAGAAGTGCGACGCGGTGCTGCTGTTGGACCGCGGCCGGCTGCTCTTCGACGGCCCGCCGGAGGAACTCACCGGCGAGGTCCAGGGCCGCGTGCGGCTCGTGGCGGACTTTCCGGGCGACCGCCGCCCGCTGCTCGCCGAGGCGCTCGAGCGCGCCGAGGTCATCGACGGCGTCGTGCAGGGGCGCGCGCTGCGGTTGGTGCTGGCGGACCGCGAGGACGCCGCCGAGCGCCTGCAGGGCTGGGCCCGCGAGCGTCGCGCGTCGCTGCGGCCGGTCGAGGCCCGCTTCGAGGACGC
>CAZCVH010000281.1:0-3333 GCA_964502115.1 uncultured Geminicoccaceae bacterium | reverse complement strand
AAGAATGTATACTCAACTAGAAGAATACTCGGAAATAAACGCGTTCCAGTTGATGGCCCGAGCGCCGCGGCGGCAGGAGCGGCGTCCCGCCGCGGCGGGACGCCGCCGCCCTCAGCCCCGGCTGGGCGTGGCGAACTGGAAATCGAGGCCGCGGGCCTGGGAGAAGGCCTCCTCGGAGACCGCCGACCAGGCCTGCGCCGTCCGGCGGAAGCCGAGGATGCTGTCCATGACCTCGCGCGAGAGCGCGTCGTTCGAGGCGAGGTCGTTCATGACCTCGCCGGCGAGGCCGCCCAGGCCCGCCAGGATGTCGTCGGAGAACGGCCGCAGCTCGACGCCGTGCTCGTTGACCAGCGTGTTGAGCGCGTCGTTGTTGCGGGCGACGAACTCGGACAGCACCGTCTGGTTCACCGCGCGGTTGGCGTATTCGACGATGGCCTGGAGATCCGCCGGCAGGCTGTTCCAGGCGTCGAGATTGATGAAGTTCTCGAGCGTGGTCCCCGGCTCGTGCCAGCCCGGATAGTAGTAGTAGCGCGCCGACTTGTAGAGGCCGAAGGCGAGGTCGTTGTAGGGGCCGACCCACTCGGTGGCGTCGATCGAGCCCTGCTGCAGCGCCGGCGGGATCTCGCCGCCCGGCAGGTTGACGACGGTGCCGCCCGCCGCCTTGACCACCTCGCCGCCCAGACCCGGGATCCGCATCTTGAGACCGCGATAGTCTTCGAGGGTGTTCATCTCGACGTTGAACCAGCCGCCCATCTGGGTGCCGGTGTTGCCCGAGGGGAAGAACTTGGTCCCCATCTCGGCGTAGACCTTGTCGGCGAGCTCCTGGCCGCCGGCGTACTGGAACCAGGCGTTCTGCTCCTGGGCGGTCATGCCGAAGGGCACGGCGGCGAGGAACTGCGAGGCGGTGACCTTGCCCTTCCAGTAATAGGGCGCACCGTGGCCCATCTCGACGGTGCCGCTCTGCACCGCGTCCATGCTCTCGAAGGCGGGCACGAGCTCGCCGGCGCCGTAGACCGTGATCTGGAGCCGGCCCTCGGACATCTCGTCGATGATCCGGGCCAGGAGCTCGGCACCGGTGCCGAGGCCCGGGAAGTTCTTGGGCCAGGTCGTGACCATGCGCCATTCGAAGCGCTGCTGGGCCGTGGCGGGCTTGGGAAAGGTCGAGGCGGCGACGGCGGCGCCGCCGGCGGCGGTGCCGGCGGCGAGGGTCCTCATCAGTGAGCGGCGGTGCATGGATGCTCCTCCCTGTGATCGCGGTCGTCGCGCCGAGCGGCGCGGCTTGTCGCGCCGGTGTCGCCGCCCGATGCGGCGCTCGTCTTAGCGGCGCGGTGACGCGGGCGCCAGTGCGCGTCCCACCTGGGCGAACCCTCCCGCACACCCCGCCCGGCCACCCACGAGCACGATGCCCTGGGTGGCCGGGCGGGGTGTGCGGGTGGCTCGGTCCGATTGAACGGGACGGGCGCTAGCCGTGGTCGCCCGGCTCGACCCGGCGCCAGCGCGTCCCCGCGAGCACTTCGAGGGGAGAAAAACGGGCCTTGTAGGCCATCTTGGGCGAGCCGGCGATCCAGTAGCCGAGATAGACGTAGGCGCGGCCGCGTCGCCGGGCCTCGTCGAGGTGGGCGAGGATGACGTAGGTCCCGAGCGAGCGCGCCGGCGCCTCGGGCTCGAAATACTTGTAGACGCCGGAGAGCCCGCTTTCGACCTCGTCGGTGAGGCTGGCCGCCCACAGCCGGCCGGCGGCGTCGCGGAACTCCAAGAGATGGGTGGTCACCGGGCTGCTCTCCAGCATGCGCCGAAAGCTGCCGCGGTCCATCTCGCTCATGCCGCCGTCGTGGTGACGGCGCTCGATGTAGCGGCGAAACAGCCGGTAGTGCTCCTCGCTGAACTGCGGCGCCGTGACCACCAGGTGGAGGTCGGCGTTGCGCTTGAGGATCTTCTTCAGGTTGCGCGAGGGCCGGTGCTCGGCGACCGGGATGCGGACCGAGCGGCAGGCGTCGCAGGTCGGGCAGACCGGGCGGTAGAGCACGTTCTGGCTGCGGCGAAATCCCGCCTGCATCAGCGTCTCGTGGCGGGCGTCGGCGCCGGCGCCGTGCAGGAGCGTGAACAGCCGGCGCTCGTCGCGGCCCGCCAGATAGGGGCAGGGCTGGCGCTCGGTCGTCGCGAACGTGGCGAGCCGCGTCGCCGAGCGCGGACCGCCGGCGCTGGGCTTGTTCAAAGGGTCACCAACCACGGCATCACCAAAGAGAAGGTCAGCCACAACACCAATGTGAGCGGGATGCCGGCGCGAGGGAAGTCCCGGAACCGGTAGTTGCCCGGAGCCATCACCAACAGGTTCGTCTGATAGCCGAAGGGGGTGGCGAAGGAGCAGTTGGCGGCGAGCGCGACGGCCAGCGCGAAGGGCAGGACGGCGGCGTCGAGCTGCTGGGCGAGGCTCACCGCGATCGGCGTGAACAGCACCGCCGCGGCGTTGTTGCTCAACAGGTTGGTGAGCGTCGCCACGGCCAAAAACAGCGCCGAGAGCGCCACCGCCGGGGCGTGCTCACCGGCGAGCTCGGCGATCAGCGTGGCCACCATGGTGGCGCCACCGGTGGCCTGGAGCGCGGTCCCGAGCGCGATCGCGGCGGCGATGGTGAGATAGACCGCGCTGTCGAGCGCGCGCGCCGCCTGACGCAGATTGACGCAGTCGGTGGCCAACAGCGCGAGCGCACCGGCGAGCGCGGTGATCACGATCGGCAACAGCCCCAGCGCCGGCGGCACCAGGATGCCGGCGAAGATGACGAGCGCCGCCGGCACCCGGTCGCGGCGCGGCAGGTTGTCGGTCGAGCCGCCGAGGAGGACCACGTCCGGATCGGTGCCGAGCTGGCGCACCGCGTCCTCCGGCCCGCGCACCAACAAGATGTCGCCGGCGTCGAGACGGATCGTCTTCATCCGCGCCCGCACCATCCGCGCCCGGCGCTGGATGCCGACGACGCGGACGTGGTTGCGGGCCTCGAAATTGGTGAGTTCCAGCGACAGCCCGACGAGGCGCGAGGCCGGGCGCACCATGACCTCGCCCAGCACCGGATCGGCGCCGCGGCGCTCGCCGGGCTCGGCTTGGCCCGCCGCGGCCTTGGGCTGGCTCGCCAGGAGCTCGCTCAGCGCCCGGCGGGTGGCGGCGACGACCAGGACATCGCCCGGGCGCAGCTTCACCCCGTCGAACGGCGGCAGCAGCATGCCGCCGTCGCGCTCCAGCCCGCGCACGGTGACGTGGCGCAGCGCCGGGAAGAAGCCGCCGACACTCTCCGCGCCCACCAGCGGGCCGCGCTGGCCCACCTTGACCTCGGCGATGAACTG
>CAZCVH010000280.1:0-3334 GCA_964502115.1 uncultured Geminicoccaceae bacterium | reverse complement strand
TCGTTTCACGTGACTGGAGTTCAGACGTGTGCTCTTCCGATCTCCGAGCGCCCGGTCCACGCCGGCGGCGCGCCGCCGGCGTGGACCGGGCGCTCGGCGAGGCGGCCGCGGGCGAGCAGGCGGTCGTACATCACGATCGCGCCGGCGACACCGAGATTGACGCAGAAGCGGGTGGGGATGCGCACGATGTGGGCGCAGCGCGCCTGCATCTCGGCGCTGAGCTCGCCGCGCTCGGGGCCGAGCACGTAGGCGGCCTGCGCCGGGTGGCGAAAGCTCGGCAGATCGATCGCGTCGTCGGTGAGCTCGACCCCGATCAGCCGGCACGTCTTCGGCAGCTGCAGGGACGCCGGGTTCGGCACGTCGTAGATCGGCAGCTGGCCGGCGGCCGCGGAGGTGTCGGACTTGGCCTCGCGCACGGCGTAGGTGGCGTCGACGACGAAGGCGAAGCTGGCGCCGAAGGCGTGGGCGGTGCGCATCAGCGTGCCGAGGTTCATCGCCTTGCTGATGCGCTCCGCGCCGATGCCGAAATAACCGCGCATCCGGGGCTCGTGCATGGCCCGCGTTCTTGCCACCGCGGTCGCGCTCCGCCAAGCATCGAAGCCGGCTCGCCGGCCATCGCCAGCCATCGAAGGAAGGGTCATGCGCGCCATCCTCTGCCGCCGGCTCGACGGTCCCGACGCGCTGACGTTCGAGGAGGTCGCGGAGCCGACGCCGGGCCCCGGTGAGGTCACCATCGACGTCCGCGCGGCGGCGCTGAACTTCGCCGACATCCTGATGAGCCGCGGCACGTACCAGGAAAAGCCGGCGCTGCCCTTCACCCCCGGCATGGAGCTCGCCGGCCGCGTCCGCGCGCTGGGCGCCGGCGTCACCGGGCTGGCGCCCGGCGAGCGCGTGCTCGCCGTCGTCGACCACGGCGCCTTCGCCGAGGTCGCCAGGGCGCGCGCCGTCGACGTGGTGCCCGTCGCCGACGCCGTGGCGGACGACGTCGCCGCCGGCTTTCCGATCGCCTACGGCACCGCCCACGGCGCGCTCGAGTGGCGCGCCGGGCTCAGGGCCGGCGAGACCCTGCTGGTGCACGGTGCCGCCGGCGGGGTCGGGCTCACCGCGGTCGAGGTCGGCGTCGCCATGGGGGCGCGGGTCATCGCCACCGCCCGCGGCGCGGAGCGGCTCGAGCTCGCCCGCCGCCGCGGCGCGGCGGCCACCATCGACACGGCGAGCGAGGACGTCCGCGCCCGCGTCCTGGCGCTGAGCGACGACCGCGGCGTCGATGTCTGCTTCGATCCGGTCGGCGGCGAGCTCGGCGAGATCAGCCTGCGCTGTCTCGCCTGGGAGGGCCGCTATCTCGTCATCGGCTTCGCCGCCGGCGATCTGCCCACCATCAAGGCCAACCGGCTGTTGGTGAAGAACGTCGCCGCCATCGGCTTCTACTGGGGCGGCTACCGCCGCCGCGATCCGGCGCGGCTCACCGCCGGGCTGACGACGCTGCTCGGCTGGTACGCCGCGGGCCGGCTGCAGCCGCACGTCTCACGCCGGTTTCCGCTCGCCGAGGCGGCGGCGGCGCTGGCCGAGCTCGAGCAGCGCCGCAGCACCGGCAAGGTGGTGCTCGACGTCGGCTGACCACGCCGCGCCGCTGGTCGTGGCGCGCGACATTCGTTAATCTTCCCACTTCGCAACGGGACGAGGTTCCATGACGCAACCGCCGGTCGTGCTCGTCATCCTCGACGGCTGGGGCCATCGCGAGGAGACGGCGGACAACGCCGTCGCCCTCGGCCGCACGCCGCACTTCGACCGCCTCTGGCGGGAGCGCCCCCACACGCTCCTGCGCACCGACGGTCCGCATGTCGGCCTGCCGGAGGGCCAGTTCGGCAACTCCGAGGTCGGCCACATGAACCTCGGCGCCGGCCGGGTCGTGCTGCAGGACCTGCCGCGGGTCCACGACGGGCTGGCGGACGGCAAGGTCCACGCCAACCCGCATTTCGAGGCCTACGTCGCCGAGCTGCGCGAGGGCGGCGGCCGCGCCCATCTGATGGGCCTGCTGTCGCCGGGCGGCGTGCACTCCCATCAAGACCAGATCGCGGCGCTGGCGCGCGCGCTCGCCGAGGCCGGCATCGAGGTCGTGATCCACGCCTTCACCGACGGCCGGGACACCCCGCCCCAGGCCGGCCACGACTACATGAAGCGCTTTCTCGCGAGCCTCGAGGGCGTCGAGGGCGTGCGCATCGGCACCGTCATCGGGCGCTATTACGCCATGGACCGCGACAAGCGCTGGGAGCGCACCGCCGAGGCCTTCGCGGCGATCGTGCGCGGCGAGGCCGAGTACCGCGCCGGCGACGCCCTCGACGCCATCGCGCGGGCCTACGAGCGTGGCGAGGGCGACGAGTTCATCCACGCCACGGTCGTCGGCGACTACGGCGGCATGGCGGCGGCCGACGGCGTGCTCGCGGCCAATTTCCGCGCCGACCGCATCCGCGAGATCCTGTTGGCGCTGTTCGACGGCGATTTCGGCGGGTTCGACCGCGGCGATTACGACGTCCACCGCCCGGCGCTCGCGCTGGTCGAGTACGGCGCCGGGCTGGATCGCTTCATGCAGCCGCTGTTCCCGCCGGAGAGCCTCGAGGACATCCTGGGCGAGGTGTTGGGCCGCGCCGGCAAGCGCCAGCTCCGGCTCGCCGAGACCGAGAAGTATCCGCACGTCACCTTCTTCTTCAACGGCGGTGAAGAGGTCGCCTTCGACGGCGAGGAGCGCTCGCTCGTGCAATCGCCGAAGGAGGTCGCCACCTACGATCAAAAGCCGGAGATGTCGGCGCCGGAGGTCGGGCGCCGGCTGGTCGAGGCGATCGCGGGCGGTGGCTACGACTTCATCCTGTGCAACTTCGCCAACCCCGACATGGTCGGCCACACCGGGGTGCTGGAGGCGGCGATCAAGGCCGTCGAGACCGTCGACGGCTGCCTCGGCGAGGCGCTGGCCGCCGGCGAGAAGGTGGGTGCCACCTTCATCGTCACCGCCGATCACGGCAACTGCGACATCATGAAGGATCCCGAGACCGGCGGACCGCACACCGCCCACACCCTCAGCCCCGTGCCCTGCGTGCTGGTGGGCGGACCGGACGGTGCGGCGCTGCACCCCGGTCGGCTGGCCGACGTCGCGCCGACGGTGCTGGCGCTGATGGGCCTGGCGCAGCCCGCCGCGATGACCGGGCAGTCGCTGTTGGGTCCGACGCCGGCCGCGACGTGAGCCGCCGCCGGCGCCGTCGGGCCGTGCCGTCCGCCGCCTGGGCGGTGGCCGCCCTCATGGGCCAGGGTGAAGACATCGCGCAGGACGTCGGGCTGATAG
>CAZCVH010000279.1:0-3344 GCA_964502115.1 uncultured Geminicoccaceae bacterium | reverse complement strand
CGGCACCGCACCGTTGCGGATCTACGGCGAACGCCAGGAGCGCAAGGAGGGGACCCAACCGGCGAGCTGAGCACGCGGCCGCCGGGCCGGCCCCGGTCGGGGAGGGACGCCCGCGTCGTTCCGCTCCGCCTTGAAAGGGCGTCGCGGCCACGCCAATTCAGTGGGGACCGCGACCAAGGTCGCGCCCGTAAGTGAGGAAGCATGCCGCAAACCGCCGAGAAACAGGTCTTCCCGGTCCTGCCGCTCCGCGACATCGTCGTTTTTCCGCACATGATCGTGCCGCTCTTCGTCGGCCGCGAAAAGTCTATCGCGGCGCTCGAAGAAGTCATGAAAGACGACAAGCAAATCCTGCTGGTAGCGCAAAAAAACGCGTCCCAGGACGAGCCGGGCCGTGACGACATCTACCGTGTCGGCACGCTGGCGTCGGTGCTACAGCTGTTGAAGCTGCCCGACGGCACGGTCAAAGTGTTGGTGGAAGGACAGTCGCGGGCGCAAGTCCGGACGTTCGTCGACAATCCGCACTTTTTCCAGGTCGCCGCGGAGATCCTGCCCGAAGTGGAGGCCGAATCGCGCGAGCTCGACGCCATGGCGCGCGCGGTCGTCACGAACTTCGAGCAGTATGTCAAACTTAATAAAAAGGTACCGCCGGAAGTCTTGGTGTCGCTCGGACAAATCGATGATCCGTCCAAGCTGGCGGACACCGTCGCGGCCCACCTGTCCTTGAAGATCGCCGACAAGCAGGAACTGCTCGAGACGGCATCGCTGGCGGAGCGCCTCGAGCGCTTGTACGGTTATATGGAGGGCGAAATCAGCGTCCTTCAAGTTGAGAAGCGCATCCGGTCGCGTGTCAAGCGCCAGATGGAAAAAACACAGCGCGAATACTATCTGAATGAGCAGATGAAGGCCATTCAGAAAGAGCTCGGCGAACTCGACGACGGCAAGGACGAGCTATCGGAACTTGAGGAGCGTGTTCGTAAGACGAAGCTCACCAAGGAGGCGCGTGAGAAGTGCCAGCAGGAGTTAAAGAAGCTGCGGTCGATGAGCCCAATGTCGGCCGAGGCCACGGTTGTTCGCAACTACCTGGATTGGATGTTGTCGATCCCGTGGAAGAAGCGCTCGCGCACCTCCAAGGACCTCAAGAAGGCACAAGCCATCCTCGATGCTGACCACTACGGCCTCGACAAGATCAAGGAACGAATCGTCGAATATCTGGCGGTGCAACAGCGGGTGGACAAATCACGCGGACCCATCTTGTGCCTCGTCGGGCCGCCGGGTGTCGGTAAGACATCGCTCGGCCAATCGCTCGCGAAGGCGACGGGGCGCAATTTCATCCGGGTGTCGCTCGGTGGCATCCGCGACGAGGCCGAGATTCGCGGCCATCGGCGTACTTATATCGGCTCGATGCCCGGCAAGATCATCCAGTCGATGAAGAAGGCAAAGACTTCGAATCCACTGTTCATGATGGACGAGGTCGACAAGCTGGGCGCGGACTTCCGCGGCGATCCGGCGTCGGCGCTGTTGGAGGTGCTCGACCCCGAGCAGAACTCGAGCTTCGGCGACCACTATCTGGAGGTCGATTACGACCTGTCGGACACGATGTTCGTCTGCACGGCCAACACGTTGCGGATGCCGCAGCCATTGCTGGACCGGATGGAAATCATCCGCATCCCGGGTTACACCGAGGATGAAAAAGTCGAGATCGCCAAGCGCCATCTGATCCCGAAGCAGCGCCGGGAGCACGGTCTCAAGGACGAGGAGTTCCAGTTGTCGGAGGAGGCGGTGGTCGACCTCATCCGGCACTACACCCGTGAGGCCGGCGTCCGCAACCTGGAGCGCGAGCTCGCCAATCTCGCCCGTAAGGTGACGAAGATCATCCTCGTGGACGACAAGAAGCAGCTGAAAATTTCGCGCCGCAATCTCGAAAAGTACGCTGGTGTGCGGCGTTACCGCTACGGCGAGGCGGAAAACGAGGACATGGTCGGGGTGTCGACCGGCCTGGCTTGGACGGAGGTCGGCGGCGAGCTGTTGACGGTCGAGTCGGTGATGTTGCCGGGCAAGGGCAGGATCACCATGACCGGTAAGCTCGGCGACGTGATGCAGGAGTCGGTGCAGGCGGCCAAGTCCTACGTCCGCTCGCGCGCCGTCGAATTCGGGATCAGGCCGCCGACCTTCGAGAAGACCGATATCCACGTTCACGTTCCGGAAGGCGCGACGCCGAAGGACGGTCCGTCGGCCGGCATCGCCATGGCGACCTCGATCGTGTCGGTGCTGACCAAGATCCCGGTGCGCCGCGACGTCGCGATGACCGGTGAGATCACGCTGCGCGGGCGGGTGCTGGCCATCGGCGGCTTGAAGGAGAAGCTGCTGGCGGCGATGCGCGGCGGTCTCAAGACGGTGTTGATCCCGCACGAGAACGAGAAGGATCTGGCCGAGATCCCGGAGAACGTGAAGAAAGGGCTGCGCATCGTGCCTGTCAATAATATCGACGAGGTGTTGCGCGAGGCGCTGGTCCGTCAGCCGGAAGCGATCGAGTGGGTCGAAGTTGAACCCGAGGCGATCGCCGTGACCGACGGCACCACCGGTGATACGCCATCGCCGCTGCCCAACTGAGGTATGCGCGTTTTCCGTCTGGATGCTCCGCCCGGGCCCTGCGGCCCGGGCGATTGCGCTTTTCCCCGGAAATCCGGGCTTCGCGCGCCAGCGGCGATTGACGTCCGCGAAATCCTATCGTTAGGGTTCGTCTCGTCAGGCGGCAGTCGCCGCACGCGAGGTAACCTCGGGGAGTTCGCGGTGAACAAGAACGATCTCGTGGCCAAGGTCGCCGGTCATAGCGGCCTGTCCAAGCAGGATGCGACGAAGGCCGTCGATTCCGTCCTGGAATGCATCACCGACGCCTTGAAGGACGGTGACGAGGTGCGGCTCGTCGGCTTCGGAACGTTCGCGGTGACCGAACGCGAAGCCACCACCGGGCGCAATCCGCGCACCGGCGAGAGCATCGACATTCCGGCGTCGAAGTCGCCGAAATTCCGGCCCGGTAAGCAATTGAAGGACACCCTGAACGGCTGAACCTTGCGGCTCGCTCCGCGGCACGGCCTGTGGCACCGGTGGGGTCGCGAGGTTGGTGCGGGCGGAAGGGGTCGAACCTCCGACACCGGCGGTGTAAACGCCGTGCTCTACCGCTGAGCTACGCCCGCGCGGGGTCCCCTGTTACGCCGTCGGCGGGGTCGCCTCAAGCCCCTGTTCCGGCGCTTGACACCGTCCGGGCCACTCCGTAGGTAACGTGCTATTCCAGTGGGGGTGTAGCTCAGTCGGTTAGAGCGCTGGCCTGTCACGCCAGAGGCCGC
>CAZCVH010000278.1:0-3351 GCA_964502115.1 uncultured Geminicoccaceae bacterium | reverse complement strand
CGGTGATGCTGTGGATGCCGTCCTGGGGCGGCATGATCAACGGCCTGATGACGCTCTCGGGCGCCTGGGACAAGCTCAGGACCGACCCGGTGCTGCGCTTTTTGGTGGTCTCGGTGGCCTTCTACGGCATGAGCACCTTCGAAGGTCCGCTGATGTCGATCCGGCAGGTCAACGCGCTCTCGCACTACACCGACTGGACGGTCGGCCACGTCCACTCCGGGGCCTTGGGCTGGGTCGCCTTCATCACCTTCGGCGCGATGTACTACCTCGTGCCCAAGCTCTGGAACCGCGAGCGCCTGTTCAGCCACCGCCTGGTCGAGTGGCACTTCTGGATCGCGACCCTCGGCATCGTCCTCTACATCACGGCGATGTGGGTCGCCGGCATCATGCAGGGACTGATGTGGCGGGCCTATGACGACCTGGGCTTTTTGCAGTTCTCGTTCATCGAGACGGTCGAGGCGATGCACCCCTTCTACGTGATCCGGGCGTTGGGCGGTGTCTTCTTCCTCGCTGGAGCGTTGATCATGGTCTACAACTTGTGGCGCACGGCGCGGGGTGACGTCGCCACCGAGGCCGCCGGCGCCAAGGGCGGCGCCGCCGCGGTCCCGGCCGAGTGAGGGACGGCGATGGCCTGGAAAAAGCACGAAGTCTTCGAGACCCGCACGATCGCGCTCACCACCGGCATCCTGGTGGTGGTCGCCATCGGCGGCATCGTCGAGATCGCGCCCCTGTTCTCGATCGAGAACACCATCGAGCGGGTCGAAGGGGTGCGCCCCTACTCGCCGCTCGAGCTGGCGGGGCGCGACGTCTACGTCCGTGAGGGCTGCTATGTCTGCCACAGCCAGCAGATCCGCACCTTCCGCGACGAGGTCGAGCGCTACGGCCATTTCAGCCTCGCCGCCGAGAGCATGTACGATCACCCCTTCCAGTGGGGCTCGAAACGCACCGGACCCGATCTCGCCCGCGTCGGCGGCAAGTACTCCGACGAGTGGCACGTCGCGCATCTGGTCGACCCGCGCTCGGTCGTGCCCGAGAGCATCATGCCACCCTACGCCTTCCTCTTGCAGAACGACCTGGAACCGGTCGCCTACCGCGCCAATCTGGAGACCAACCGCACCGTCGGGGTGCCCTACAGCGACGAGATGATCGAGCGCGCACCCTTCGACATGCGCCAGCAGGCGGCGCCCGAGGGCGATTGGGCGGCGGTGCAGGAGCGCTATCCCAAGGCGGTGGTGGGCGATCTCGACGGTCAGCCGGACCGCCTCACCGAGATGGACGCGCTGGTGGCGTATCTGCAGATCCTCGGCCGCATGGTCGACTTCACCGAGGTCGACCCCGAAGCCCTGCGTCAGCATTAGGAGGCCAGCTTTGGAAGACGGCGGCATCTTGAACGCGCTCTACCAGATCTGGCTGGTGGGAATGGTCATCATCTTCCTCGCCATCGTCTGGTGGGCCTTTCGACCGAAGAACCGCAAGAAGTGGGAAGAACGCGGCCGCATCCCGCTCGACGACCCGCTCGACGACAAGGAGGGCTAGGGATGCCGAGCAAGCCGGAAAAGGACGCCGTCACCGGGGTCGAGACCACCGGTCACGAGTGGGACGGCATCAAGGAGCTCAACAATCCGCTGCCGTCGTGGTGGGTCTGGACCTTCTACGTCTGTATCGCGTTCGCGGTCTTGTGGTTCCTCTTGTTCCCGGCGATCCCCTTCGGCCCCAGCGCCACGACGGGGCTCACCGGCAACACGGCGCGCGAGCGCGTCGCCGACGAGATCGCCGACGCCGAAAGCGCCCGCGCCGGGATCAACCAGCGCATCGTCGACGCCGATCTCGACACCATCCGCGGCGATCCGGACCTGTTCACCTACGCGCTGACCGGCGGCGAGATCCTGTTCGGCGACAACTGCGCGCCGTGCCACGGCGTCGGCGGTGCCGGCCAGCTCAACTACCCGGTGCTCGCCGACGACGCCTGGCTCTGGGGCGGCTCGCTCGACGCCATCCAGCAGACCATCTTCTACGGCGTGCGCAACGCGGATTACGAGTTCGATGCGCGCTTCTCGCTGATGCCCAATTTCGGCACGGATCAGCTGCTCTCGGGCGACGAGATCGATCAGGTCGCCAACTACGTCGTGACGCTGTCGGGCCGCGCGCCCGCCGACGCCGAGCTCGCCGACGCCGGCGCCGGCCTCTTCGCCGAGCAGTGCGCCTCCTGCCACGGCCCCGGCGGCGAGGGCATGGAGGCGCTCGGCGCGCCCAACCTCTCCGACGCCATCTGGCTCTACGGCGGCGACGTCGCCGACATCCGCCAGCAGATCTGGAACCCGCAGCACGGCGTGATGCCGGGCTTCGTCGACCGCCTCGCGCCCGAGGACATCAAGATGGTCTCGCTCTACGTCCACAGCCTCGGCGGCGGGCGGTAGGGCCGCACGCAGCCCCGACGCGCGTTCACGTCCGGGAAAGGCCGGGACGGCACTCTCGCCGGCGTCGCTTGAGCGAGGTCCGTCGCCGATGCCGTCCCCCGAACGCCGCGCCCGCGCCGTCGTCCACGCCGTGGTGGTGGCCGCGATCCTCGCCACCGCGGCGAGCGCCGCCGTCCTCCCGTCGCCCGCGGCGCGGGCTTGGGCTTGGGGCGCCATCTTGATCCTCGCGCCGGCGGCGGTGCACAGCGCGCTCGCGCGGCTGGCCCGCGCCCAACGCCTGCGCTGGGCGGCCGAGCACGACGCCCTCACCCGCCTCGCGAACCGGGCCCAGATGGCGCTGGCGCTGGCGCGGGCCTGGCGCGACGCCCGCCGCCGCGGTCAGCCGCTCGCCGTCGTCCTGGTCGAGGCCGACCGCCTGGGCGAGGTCAACGCCGCCTTCGGCCGGCCGGTGGGCGACCGCGTGCTGGCCGAGATCGGCGACGCCTGCCGGCGCGCCGCCCGGCCCGACGACCGCTGGGGGCGCTGGCGCGGCGACGTCTTCCTCGGCGTGCTGCCCGATGCCGGCGGCCGCACCGCGATGATCCTCGCCGAACAGGTCCGCGCCGCGGTGGCCCGGCTCGCGGTGGCGACCCGCGAGGGCGTCGACGTGCGCGTCACCGTCAGCGCCGGCGTGGCGGTCGACACCCCCGACCGCCGGTCGGACAGCGCCGACGACCTCGTCGACGCCGCCGACCGCGCGCTCTACGCCGCCAAGCGCGCCGGCCGCGACCGCATCACCGCGGCGACGCGGCCGCGCCTGCCGTCCGCGGCGCTGCCGGCCCCCGCCCCCGGCTGACTCAGTCGCCGCCGGCGGTCGCCTCCGTGCGCTCGACCTTTTCGGCCGCCAGCGCCTCGCGGGCGGTGAGCGAAAGCTGGATGTTGAGCTCCTTGAGCT
>CAZCVH010000277.1:0-3376 GCA_964502115.1 uncultured Geminicoccaceae bacterium | reverse complement strand
CAGCCCGACCAGCCCGAGCAAGGTGAGATCGCGGTAGGGCTCGGCGTCGACGTCCGCGACCCGCTTCTCGGCCAGCGCCAACGCCCGCAGCCCATCGCGGGCGAGGGCGGCGGTGCGCTCGCGCCAGGCCTCGCGGGCGGCGTCGTCGAACGGCGTGGCGCCGTCGCCCGACCACACCTGCGTACAGACCGCTTGCACCGCCTCCGGCGCCCCCTTGACGGCGACGCGCAGCTCGGTGTCGGCGCCGTGGAAGCTCGCCATCATCTTGGTCTCGGGGTCGAAGGCGACCTGGCGCCGCTCGGGCGCCGTCTCCAAGAGCGCGCGGCGGTCCACGCCGGCGGCCGCCGCGCCGGCGATCAGCGCGAGCTCCATCGGATCGCCCTCGCCCGCCGGCCGGTCGGCGTCCCAGTCGAGCGTCGCGGCGTTGCACAAGGTGGCGACCTCGAGCGCGCTGCGGATCGCGCCGTCGTCCGGCAGCGTTCCGTCGTCCAGGGGCTGCAGGCTCGCCCGGCCGCGGGGATCGGCGGTGTCGGCGAGCACGACGTCGCCGTCGGGCAGGGCCAGGCGGGCGAGCGTCATCCGGTTCTCGGTGAGCGTGCCGGTCTTGTCGGTGCCGATGACCGTGACCGCGCCCAGCGTCTCGACCGCGGCGAGCCGCTCGATCACGGCGTTGCGCCGCGCCATGCGCCACATGCCGCGGGCCAGCGCGATGCTGGCCACGACCGGCAGCCCCTCGGGCACCGCCGCCACCACCAGCGCCACGCCGGTCTCGATCATCAGCTCCAGATCGCGGCCGACGACGACGCCGAGCGCGCCCACCGCGGCCGCCACCGCCATGATCACCGCCAAGAGGCGCTGGGCGAGGCGGTCGAGGCGCTGCTCGAGCGGCGTCGCCGCGCTCTCGGCCCCGGCGGCCAGGGCCGAGATGCGGCCCAGCTCCGTCGCCGCGCCGGTGGCGACGACGACGCCCGTACCGGCGCCGTTGGCCACGGCGGTGCCCTTGAAGGCGACGCAGCTGCGCTCGGCGAGCGGGGTCTCGGCGGCGACCGCCTCCGACGTCTTGCCGGCCGGAACGGCTTCGCCGGTGAGGCTCGATTCGTCGACGCGCAGGCCGTCGGCCGCGTAGAGCCGCAGGTCGGCGGGCACGACCTCGCCCGCGGCGAGCAGCACGACGTCGCCCGGCACCAGACCATCGGCGTCGATCCGTCGGACCCGGCCGTCGCGACGCACGCGGGTGGTGGTGCGCCCCATCGCCCGCAGTGCCGCCATCGAGCGCTGGGCGCGCCACTCGGTGACGAAGCCGATGGCGACGTTGATGCCGAGCGCCACCAGGATGGCGACGGCCTGCACCACGTGGCCGAAGGCGAAGGAGAGCCCGGCGGCGACCGCGAGCAGAAGGAAGACGAGGCTCTTGGCCTGGTCGGCGAGGATCGCCCACGCGCTCTCGGCGGTGCGCGCCTGCAGCCGGTTGGCGCCGTGTCGTTCCCGCCGCCGGCGCGCCTCCGCCGCCGTCAGCCCGCGCTCCAGCTCGACGTCGAGGGCCTGGAGCACTGCCTGCGGGCTCGCCGCGTGCGGCGTAGCGCCGGCGCTCACCCGACGGTCCCTTGCGTCGAGGTGGCCGGGTGGCTTGGCTCGTGGGAGACGGGGAGGGTGCGGTGAGGCGAGGACGGATGGTCGAGATCGGGATTGCGGCGGCGGCGCTCTACGCCGTCGCGGTGGGGGCGCTGTTCGTCATGCAGGACGGCATGCTGTTTCCGCGCGAGCGGACGGCGGCGCCGGCGGACCCGCTGCCGGCGGCGGCCGAGCACTGGACGCTGGCGGCCGGCGACGGCGCCACCCTGCACGGTGTGCACATCCCCGCCCGCGAGGGCGCCACCCCGATCGTCCTCGGCTTTCCCGGCAACGCCTGGAACGCGCAGGACTTCGCCGTCTTCCTGCACGAGCGCGTGCCCGCGGCGCAGGTGGTCGCCTTTCACTACCGCGGCTACGTCCCGAGCGAGGGGGAGCCGAGCGAGCGCGCGCTGGTCGCGGACGCGCTCGCGATCGTCGACCGGCTGCGGAATCGCTGGCCCGAGCGCGCGATCGTGCCGGTCGGCGCCAGTCTCGGCTCGGCCGTCGCCGCCGCGGTGGTCGCCGAGCGCGAGGTCGCCGGAGCGGTGCTCATCACGCCGTTCGATTCGGTCCGCGCGCTCGCCCGGGAACGCTATCCGTGGGCGCCGGTGGGCCTGCTCTTGCGCCATCCCTTCGACACCGCCGCCCGGCTCGCCGACGCCGACGAGCCCATCGCCGTGATCAGCGCGGGGCGCGACGAACTCGTGACATCGGCGCGCACCGCGGCGCTGGTGCGGCGGATCCCGCATTTGATCGATCACCGCGTCTTCGCCGACGACGACCACCAGAGCCTCTACGACGATGCGGCCTTCGGCCCGGCGCTCCGCGACGCGGTCGACGCCGTGCGGGCGGCTCACGCGCGGCGGTCGAGCGGGACGTAGTGCCGTTTCTGCGCGCCGGTGTAGAGCTGGCGCGGCCGGTCGATCCGCCGCTGCGGCGCCTCGACCATCTCCTTCCAGTGCGAGATCCAGCCGATGGTGCGGCCGACCGCGAACATCACCGAGAACATCGTCTCCGGAAAGCCCAGCGCCCGCATCGTGATCCCGGAATAGAAGTCGACGTTGGGGAACAGCTTCTTCTCGATGAAGTACTCGTCCTCGAGCGCGATCCGCTCCAGCTCCATGGCGATGCCGAGGAGCGGCTCGTCGCGGATGCCGAGCTCGTCGAGGACCTCGTGGCAGCTCTGGCGCATGATGGCCGCGCGCGGGTCGTAGTGCTTGTAGACGCGATGGCCGAAGCCCATCAGGCGGAACGGGTCGTCCTTGTCCTTGGCGCGGGCGATGTATTCCGGGATGCGCTCCTTCGAGCCGATCTCGCGCAGCATCTCCATGACCGCCTGGTTGGCGCCGCCGTGGGCCGGGCCCCACAAGGAGGCGATGCCCGAGGCGATGCAGGCGAACGGGTTGGCCCCCGACGAGCCGGCGATCCGCACCGTCGAGGTCGAGGCGTTCTGCTCGTGGTCGGCGTGCAGGATGAGGATGCGGTCCATCGCCCGCGCCAGGACCGGATTGGGCTCGTAGTCCTCCGCCGGCACGCCGAACATCATGAACAGTAGGTTCTCGGCGTAGGTCAAATCGTTCCTGGGATACATGTAGGGCTGACCTACCGAGGACTTGTACGCCATGGCCGCCAGGGTCGGCATCTTGGCGACCAGGCGGTGGGCGGCGATCAGGCGCTGGCGCGGATCACCGATGTCGGTGGTGTCGGGGTAGAAGGCCGACAGCGCGCCGACCACACCGCACATGATGGCCATCGGATGGGCGTC
>CAZCVH010000276.1:0-3377 GCA_964502115.1 uncultured Geminicoccaceae bacterium | reverse complement strand
GCGAGCGCGGCATCATCGCCAACCCCAACTGCTCGACCATCCAGATGGTCATGGCCTTGAAGCCCCTGCACGACCTCGCCCGCATCAAGCGGGTCGTGGTCGCGACCTACCAGTCGGTCTCGGGCGGCGGGACCGAGGCGATGGACGAGCTGTTCGAGCACACCAAGTCGGTCTACATGCACGACCGCAAGGAGCCCGAGAACTTCAAGCGGCCGATCCCCTTCAACGTCATCCCGCAGATCGACGTGCCGGTGGCGGACGGTCTCTACAAAGAAGAGTGGAAGATGATCGTGGAAACCCAGAAGATCATGGAGCCAGCGATCAACGTCTCGCCGACCTGTGTGCGCGTGCCGGTCTTCGTCGGCCACGGCGAGGCGGTCAATGTCGAGTTCCACGAGCCGCTGAGCGTCGCCGAGGCGCGCGACGCCCTCAAGGAGTTCAGCGGGATCGTGGTGATCGACGACTACGAGAACTACGAATACGTCACACCGGTGGAATGCGTCGGCGAGTTCGCCGTCTTCGTGTCGCGGCTCAGGGCGGATGCGAGCGTCGAGAACGGTCTCAACTTCTGGTGCGTCAGCGACAACCTGAGGAAGGGGGCGGCGCTCAACGCCGTGCAGATCGCCGAGGCGCTGGTCCAGGACGGCCATCTCTGAGCGGGTGAGCGCGGCGCCCTCGCCGAGCGACGCGGCGCCCGACGACGACGCGGTCATCGCGCCGCAAGCGGTCGCCGCGGCGATGACCCACCTCGCCGCCCAGGAGCAGCACGCCTTCAACCGCCAGGCCACGGCCGACCGCTATCGCCTGCTGGTGACCCTGACCGGCGGCACCGCCGCCTTCCTCGTGCCGTCGGACCTGCTCGCGGGCGACCCGACGACGGCCTATCGGATCTCGACCAGCCTGATGCTGTTCGTCACCGTGCTCGGCTTCTACTACCGCTGGCAGACCAACGTCTGGCGGCTCGTCGTGGTGCATCTGCAGCGCCAGCGCCGGCGCATCCTGACCGGCCCGAACGCCCCCGAACGGCTGCACGACAACGACTGGCTCTATGCGGCCTATGCCGCGAGCGGCTGGCGCGAGATGTGGCTGCCGGACCCGTTGCAGCTCTTGACCCTGGTGGTGTTCCTGCTGGTCGCCGTCGGCCCCTGGGTCGCGCTCGCCTGCGACGGCGGCGCCTCGGAGGCGTGCGCGCGCGACGCCGTCACCGCCGCCTGGCGGGCGCTCAGTACGGCGTTCCGACGCTGAAGATGACGGCGAGGCCCACGACGAACACCGCCAGCACCACCAGCCCGGCGCGGAATTCCTGGCGCGCGCGGGGCGCGTGCGCTTCGATCGTCGCGCGGATGTCGTCCCCGTCGGCCCCGTCGTGGTCGTCGGCGCGTCGGCGCGGCATCGTGGCCATGGCTCGACCTCTCGCTGGCGACGGCTCGGCGCCGTCCCGCACCACCATATAACCATCGCGGCCGACCGGGCCAAGGCGAGGACACCCGCGGACGCGCCGGGCGGCACCGCCTCAGGCCTCGGGCTCGAGGGTCACCGTGACCCGGCGCGTGCCCTCGGCGGGAAAGTCGGCGAGCGCGGCGGCGACCAGGCCGTCGAAGGCGCCGCTCAGCGCGCGCCGGCGGCCGATGTTGAAGGCGCTCGCGCGCCAGACCTCCTCGCCGCTCGCCGCCTCGACCAGCACCAGCACGAGGTGGCGACCGTAGACGGTGTAGGTGACGACGTCGTAGCCGCCGAAGAGGAACGGATCGGCGAAGAACGGATCGTAGCCCCGCGCGGTGCGGCGACCGGAGGACCGATAGCGGTAGGCCAGCGGCGGGCCGAGGGTGTCGACGACCTGGCGGCCGTCGCCGACGCGCCAGCCCAGCCGCAGCCGCCAGGGCGGCTTTGCCGTCGCCGCCACCACCTCGAAGCCGCGCGCCGCGAGCGCCTCGGCCAGCCGCTCGCGGTAGCGCTCGAACTCCAGGCCGTCGCCGTCGATGCCGGTGAACGGCACGATCGCGACCTCGGCCGGCGCCGGCGAGCGCGTGAGCGTCGAGAAGCTCTCGACCTCGGCGGTCAGTCGCGGCGTCGAGGCGCAGCCGGCCAGGGCCGCCGCCACCACCGCGATCAGGAGCCACCCGCGCCCGTTCATGCCCGCGAATTTGCGCCGCTTCGCGCGCGCGCTCAAGCGCGCGTGCGGCCGCCGCGCACCCAAAGGCGCCCGTGCGGCGGCGTTGCCCGCGCGCGCACGCCCCGGTTATCGTCGCCGTCGAGCTTGGAGGACACGCCATGGGCGACGACACCGCGATCGGCTGGCAGGAGGCGACGGCGCGGCTCACCGCCGAGAAGGAGCGCGCCGAGGCGGCGACGCGCATCGTCAAGCGCTTCGGCGACCCGGCCGACCACGCCTCCGCCGAGATCACCTACGCCGAGGGCAAGGCCGAGAGCGACGCCGTCGTCGCCGCCCTCGCCGTCGCCCTCGCCCGGCGCGAGCCGCCCGAGAGCCTGGAGAGCCTGCAGCAGCGCCTCGCCCAAGCGGTGGCCGCGCGCGCGACCCTGACCACCCTCGCCCGCGACCAGATCGGGGCCGCCGCCGCCCGCGAGGGCGCCAAGGACCTGGACTGGGCGGCGGTCACCGCGGTCGCCGCCAACCTGCTGCCCGCCCTCGAGGCCGCCGTCGCCGCGCTCTGGAACCGCCGCGAGGAGGCCGACGCCCTCACCCGCAAGACCATCGCGACCCAGCTCGAGGCCGCCCGCTGGGCCGACTTCGCCAGCCTGGAGGCGCCGTGACCGGCGACGCGGGCGGCAGCTCGGGGCTTTGGGAGCGCCCCACCCTCGTCCTCGACCCGGGCTTCCACACCGCGCCCATCAACCGCGCCGACGCGGCGGCGGGCGTCGCCGTCACCGCCTCGTTCGACAAGACCGTGCGCGTCTTCGACGTCGCGGACGGCCGGCACCTCCGCACCATCCGCCGGCCCGCCGGGCCGGGCAACGTCGGCAAGGCCTACGCCGTGGCGATCAGCCCCGACGGCGCCCTCGTCGCCGCCGGCGGTTGGATGGCACCGAGCCCGCCGAACTGGATCTACCTCTTCAACCGCCAAAGCGGCGCGCTTGTTCACCGCCTCGGCGGCCTGGCGGGCGTCGTCATCCACCTCGCCTTCTCGCCGGACGGCCGCTTCCTCGCGGCGACGCTGGAAGCGGCCTGCCGGGCGTCGTCATCCACCTCGCCTTCTCGCCGGACGGCCGCTTCCTCGCGGCGACGCTGGGCGGCGGCCACGGCCTGCGCGTCTTCGCCCGTGACCCGCGGGGCGGCGGAGACGGCGCGCCGGGCTGGGTCGAGGTCGCGCGCGACACCGATCACTGTGACCACAGCGTCGGCGCCGCCTTCGCGCCGG
>CAZCVH010000275.1:0-3380 GCA_964502115.1 uncultured Geminicoccaceae bacterium | reverse complement strand
TCCTTGGGATAGAGGTAGAGGACGAAGGGCTTGCCGGCGAGGTCGGCCTTGGTCAGCCGGCCGCCGCCGTCGCTCGGCAGGTCGAACTCGGGAAGCGGGTCGCCCACGGTCACGGTCATCGCATCCTCCTCCGGCTCGCATCCGCACGCAGCTCAGATCGCACGGCCATCACCCCGGTCAAGAGGTCGCGGGCCTGGTTTCCTCGGGCAGGAAGGGGCCGACGCGGCGGGCGAAGAGGGCGGCCACCTCCGCCTCGTCGGCCTCGAGCTCGCGGGTCAGCGTGGTCGTGTCGATGCAGGCCTGGTCGTCCTGGAGCGCGGCCTGCGCGGCGGCCAGAAGCGCCGCCTGCACGGCTTCGGGGGCGGCGGCGGGATCGAAGCGGGCGTCGACGGTGACCCGCACCACCGCGGCGAGGGCGTGGTTCAAGCGCAGCGCTCGCACCAGCCGCGCCGCCTCGCCGCCGTCGAGCAGGCCGAGGCGGCCGGCCTCGTGGAAGACGCCCTCGGTCTTGCGATGCAACAGCGACGGGTGGGCCGCGGCGTGCGCGAGGACGAGGTACTGGGCGAGGAACTCCATGGTCACCACCCCGCCCGGATGGTGCTTGAGCTCGAACGGCGTGCGCTTGCCGTGCTCGCGGAAGACCCGCGCCCGCATCGCGGCGACGTCACGCGCCAGCGCGTCGGCGTCACGCGCGGCGGTGAGGACGTCCTCGATGATCGCCTCCAGCTCGCCGCAAAGACCGGGGTCGCCCGCCACGGCGCGGGCGCGGGTCAGCGCCTGGTGCTCCCACACCTGCGCGGTGCGGCGTTGATAGCCGTCGAAACTCGCCAGCGAACAGGCGACCGGGCCGGCATTGCCGGACGGACGCAGGCGCATGTCGATCTCGAACAGCCGACCCTCGGCGGTGGGCGCGGTCAGCGCGCTGATCACGCGCTGGCTCAGCCGGGCGTAGTACGTCGCCGCCGCCACCGGCTTGGGGCCGTCGCTCCTGGCGTCGAGGGCGGCGTCGAAGACGAAGACGAGGTCGAGGTCGGAGCCGATGGTGAGCTCGCGCGAGCCCAGCTTGCCCATCGCGACGACGGCGAAGCGGCCGCCCGGGACGCGGCCGTGGGTCTCGGCGAGCCAGTCCTCGACCGGGCCGAGCAGGCGCTCGAGCAGCAGATCGGCGATGGCGGTGAGCTGGTCGAGCCCGCCATGGGCGCTCACCCGCGCCGTCAGCACCAGGAATTCGACCTGGAACTGACGCGCCTGCGCCCACACCCGCGCGCGATCGAACAGGTCCTCGGTGCTGCGCGCCGCGGCCAGGGTGTCGTCGAGCTCGGCCGCCAGCGCGTCGCGCGCGGGCAGTTGCTCGATGAAATCGGGCGTGAGCATGGCCTCGAACAGGCGGGTCGAGCCCGCCAGCCGCTCGGCCAGCCGGGGCGCCGTCCCCATGATGAGCGCGATGAGGCGCAAGAGTTGCGGGTTGGCGTAGAACAGCGAGAACAGCTGCACCCCCGCCGGCAGGCTGGCGAGGAAGGCGTCGAAACGGCGAAAGGCGGCGTCGGGGTCGCGCTGGTCGGCGAGCGCGTGCAACAGATCGGGCATCAGCTCGGTCAGGAGCTCGCGGGCGCGCGCGCTGCGGGTGGCGGCGATATGGCCGTGGTGCCAGCCGCGCACGCGCGTGCTCACGACCGCCGGCTCGCCGAAGCCCATCCGCGCCAGATGCTCCAGCGTCGCCGGGTCGTCCTCGGTGCCGGTGAAGACCAGCGCGGCGGCGTCCGAGAGATCGGGGCTGGTCTCGAACAACCCGGCGTAATGGCGCTCGACCGTCTCCAGCCACCCCCTGAGCTCGCGCTCGAAGGCGGCGCCGTCGGCGTAGCCCAAGAACACCGCCACCCGCGCGAAGTCGGCGTCGTCGGCGGGGAGCAGATGGGTCTGGGCGTCGTCGATCATCTGCAGACGGTGCTCGACCCGGCGCAGATACCAGTAGGCCGCGATCAGTTCGCCGGCGACGGTGCGGTCGATCCAGCCGGTGGCGGCGAGCTGCTCCAGCGCCGGGGTCGTCGCCCGCTCGCGCAACGACGGCACCCGCCCGCCCAGGATCAGCTGCTGGGTCTGGCAGAAGAACTCGATCTCGCGGATGCCGCCGCGGCCGAGCTTGACGTTGTGGCCTCGGGTGGCGATGCGGGCGTGACCACGAAAGGCGTGGATCTGGCGCTTGATGGAGTGGATGTCGTTGATGGCGGCGAAATCGAGCGAGCGGCGCCAGATGAAGGGGGCCAGCCGTTCGAGAAAGGCCGCGCCCGCCTCCAGGTCGCCGGCGACCGCGCGCGCCTTGATGAAGGCGGCGCGTTCCCAATTCTGACCGTGACGCGCGTAGTAGGTCTCGGCGGCGTCGACGGTGAGCGCCAGCGGCTGCCCCGCCGGGAACGGCCGCAGCCGGAGATCGGTGCGGAACACGTAGCCGTCGCGGCCGTTTTCCTCCAAAAGCTGCGCCAGCGAGCGCGTCACCTTGGCGGCGAGCGCGTTCGGGCTCTCCCGCCCGGTGTAGGGCAGGCGCTCGGGATCGAAGAAGACGACGAGGTCGATATCGCTCGAATAGTTCAGCTCGCGGGCACCGTATTTGCCCATGCCGAGCACGAAGAGGCCGTGCCGCGCCGGGGTGGCGAAAACGCTCGCCTCGACCTCGCCGCGGTCGACGGCGAACTTGAAGACCAGGCGCAGCACCGCGTCGACGCAACGGTCGGCGAGATCGCTCAAGGCGGCGGTGACCGCCCGCTCGTCGATCGCGCCGGCGACGTCGGCGAGGCCGAGGGCGAGCGCGACCCGCCGTTTGGCGCGGCGGAGCGCGGCGAGGGCGGCCCCCCGCTCGTCGATCTCGAGGCGGTCGAGCGCGGCGAACTCGCGCGCGATCACCGCCTCCGCGCCCTCCTCCAGGGTCGCGCTCACCGTCCCCGGCTCGGCGTGGACCAGACCGGTGAGGTAGGGGCTGGCGTCGAAGACGCGGTCGAGCAGGTCGCCGCCGCGCTCGAGCAGGCGGGCGCGGGCCGCCGTCGTCTCGCCGTCACGCGCCGACTTCAAAAAGCGGGTACGCTCGCGCGTGGCGCGGTCGGTGGCGGAGGGCGACGGTGACGACACGGCCGGAGGATCCTCGCTCGCAGGCGGGCGCGGCGGACGGCGGGAAGGAGAGCCCGCCGCGGCGCGCGCGCGCCACGCCGCCCACGAAGAGTGCGAAGCGCCCGCGGCGGGGTCAAGCCCGCCGCGGCGTGCTCACCCGTCTGCTCTCCGGCCTCGGCGCGCTCTTGACCCTGCTCACCGCCGCCGCGGTTCTCGCCCTCGTCGCGCGGGCGCGCTCGCGGCGGATCCCGACCGCGCGCGCCGCTCCGGCGATGTCCTGG
>CAZCVH010000274.1:0-3383 GCA_964502115.1 uncultured Geminicoccaceae bacterium | reverse complement strand
CAGCCGCTCGCGGTCCGAGAGCAGCCGGTTGACCAGCCGCGCGCGCCGGTTGCCCTCCTCGGCGAGGGACCGCAAGCGGGCGCGCGAGGCGCCGGTCATCGCGGTCTCGGTGCCCGAGGTCAGCGCCGAGAGAAACAACAGGCCGATCACGGCCAGGGCGGAGGCGATCATGGTATGGGCCCGGTCATGCGATCAGGCGGTGGCGCGAAGATGGTCGAGGAGTTCGGCCTCGCCGACTTCGCGGTGGACAAAGGCGCGGCCGATGCCGCGCACGAGCACGAAGGCGAGCCGGCCGGCCTCGGCCTTCTTGTCGCCGCGCATGGCGGCGACGACGGCCTCGGGCGCGAACGCGCCCAGCGCCCGGCGCCGCGTCGGCAGGCCGGCGCCGCGCAGATGCGCTTCGACCCGCGCGGTCGCGTCCTCGTCGCACAAACCGAGCCGCGCGGAGAGCTCGAAGGCGTCGACCAGCCCGATCGCCACCGCCTCGCCGTGGAGGAGGTCGGCGCCCATGCCGGTGAGCGCCTCGTAGGCGTGGGCGAAGGTATGCCCCAGGTTCAACAGCGCCCGCGCCCCGCCGCGCTCGCGCTCGTCGGCCGCGACGATCGCCGCCTTGGCGCGGACCGAGGTGGCGACGGCATGGGCCAGGGCGTCGCCGTCACCGGCGAGCACGCGCGGCCCCTCGGCCTCGAGCCAGGTGAAGAAGTCGGCGTCGCCCAACAGCCCGTACTTGACGATCTCGGCGTAGCCGGCGCGGCGCTCGCGCACGGGCAGGGTGGTGAGCGTGGCGAGATCGGCGAGCACCAGCGCCGGCTGGTGGAAGGCGCCGATGAGGTTCTTGCCGAACGCGCTGTTGATGCCGGTCTTGCCGCCGACGGCGCTGTCGACCTGGGCCAACAGCGTCGTCGGCACCTGCACGTAGGGCACGCCGCGCAGCACGGTCGCCGCGGCGAAGCCGGCGAGGTCGCCGACCACCCCGCCGCCGACGGCGACGAGCGCGGTCCCGCGGTCGGGCCGCAGCGCCAGGATCTGCTCGACCAGCGCCGCCCACGACGTCAGCGACTTCGAGCCCTCGCCGCGGGCGACGGTGAGCACCGGCGCGTCGAGACCGCGGCGCAACGCGTCGAGGTGCGGCGTCGCTTCGAGCGCGGCGTCGGCGACCACGATCGCGCGGCGATGGCCCAGCACCGCGGCGATCCGCTCGCCCGCCCGCGCCAGCAAGCCGTGGCCGATCGCGACGTCGTAGCCGCGCGCGTCGAGCGCCACCCGGATCGTCTCGGGCTCGACCGCTGCGGTCACGGGCTCGCCCCGAAGCGCCGCGCCCGCGCCGCGACGCAGGCGACGACGCGGGTGATCGGCGCTTCTCCGCTCACCACCGTGTCGTGGGCGAGGGCGTAGACCGGCTCGCGGCGGGCCTGGAGCTCGGCGAGGATCGTGCGCGGTTCGCCCTCGGCGAGCAGCGGGCGCTTGCCCGGCTTGCGGGCGGTGCGCTCGACCAGCACGTCGAGGGCGGCCTTGAGCCAGACGACGTGGCCGGTGCGCAGGACGAGCTCGCGCGTGGCGGGATCCATGAAGGCGCCGCCGCCCAACGCCACCACGCCGGCTTCGCCGCGTTCCAACAGCCGCTTGACGACGCGGCGCTCGAGCGCGCGGAACTCGGCCTCGCCGTAGAGTTCGAAGATGTCGGCCACGGTCATGTCGGCGGCCTCTTCGACGGCGTGGTCGCTGTCGACGAAGCGGGTTTTCAGCGCCTGGGCGAGGCGGCGACCGACCGAGGTCTTGCCCGCGCCCATCAATCCGACCAGGACGACCGGGCGGGCGAGGGCGGCCGAACCGGAGGGGCGCGAGTGGTGCGAGGGGTCCTGCAAGAGGGCGGTGCCGTTGAACCTTCGAAAGTGCCCGGATATAAGCCTCCCGGCGGGGGTCGCGGCAAGAGGGCTCAGGTGCCATGCGCCGGGGCCGGCCGCGGGCGACCGTTCCCTCCATCGACGGACTCGGCGCTGCATGTCTCCCTTCGCGCGTTGGTTTCTGGTGATCCTGGGCGTCTTGGTCGTCGGCACCGGCCTCTTTCTCGTCAGCTGGGACATCCCGGCGCCGGCGGAGCGGGTCGAAAAGACGCTGTCCGATGAGCGCTTCCCGCGTTGAGGCGCTGCCGGCGGCGATCGACGCCTTTCTCGACATGCTGGCCGCCGAGCGCGGCGCCGCCGCCAACACCCTCGACGCCTACCGCCGCGATCTGGTCCGCTGGGCGGGCTATTGCGCCGCCCGCGGATTGGCGCCCGAGGGCGCCGGCAGCGCCGAGCTGCGGGACTATCTGGGCGAGCTCCACGGCGGCGGCTACGCCCGGCGCTCGGCGCAGCGCCATCTCTCCGCGCTGCGGCAGTTCCACCGCTTTTTGGTGGTCGACGGCTGGCGCGGCGACGATCCGACCGCGCGCCTCGACGCGCCGAAGGCCGACCGTCCTTTGCCGCGCACCCTCGCCGAGGACGAGGTCGACGCGCTGCTGGTCGCCGCCCACGAACCGAAGGGGCCGGCCGGCCGACGGCTGGCGTGCCTGGTCGAGCTGCTCTACGGCTCGGGGCTGAGGGTCAGCGAGCTGGTCGGCCTCCGGCTCGAGCAGCTCGACCTCGCCGAGGCCATCCTGCACGTCACCGGCAAGGGCGGGCGGGCGCGCGTCGTGCCGATCGGCGGTCAGGCGCTGGCGGCGCTCGACCGCTACCTGGCGGTGCGCGGCGGCTTCGTCGCGGCGACGGTCGACCACGGCCGGCTGTTCCCGTCGCGCGCACGGCAGGGCTATTTGACCCGGCAACGGATCGTGCAGCTGTTGAAAGGGCTGGCGGTCGAGGTGGGTCTGGCGCCGGAGCGGGTGTCGCCGCACGTGCTGCGCCACGCCTTCGCGACGCATCTGTTGGCCCGCGGGATGGATCTGCGCGTGCTGCAGACGCTTTTTTTTTTTAATGATACGGCGACCACCGAGATCTACACCCATCTCGATCGCAGCCAGTTGCGGGCCACCGTCGACGCCTGCCACCCGCTCGCCCGCCGCGGCGTGGCGACGGGTGGTGACAACGCCGAGCCGCGCGGGTAGGTCACGTCCAACACCGACGCGCCGACGCCGAGCGGCGCGCACCCGTCGAGGAGGGTCACATGAGCTTCACGATCGTCGAACAGGCCACACCACGGCTGAACCGCTCCGAGCTCGCGGTGCCGGGCTCCAGCCCCAACATGTTCGAAAAGGCGGCGAAGTCGGCGGTCGACGTGGTCTTCCTCGACCTCGAGGACGCCGTCGCGCCGGACCAGAAGGAGCAGGCGCGCAAGCACGTGGTGGCGGCGCTGCGCGACATCGACTGGGGCACCAAGACCGTCTCGGTGCGGGTCAACGGCCT
>CAZCVH010000273.1:0-3392 GCA_964502115.1 uncultured Geminicoccaceae bacterium | reverse complement strand
CGCCCCCTCCTGGCGCGAAGCCGCGATCGGGTCCGCGGCGCGGATCCGGGCGGCCGCGACGGCTTCTCCTTTCGGGTCTTCGACCTTTGACCGGGGTCATGGCGCCGGCGCGCGGCCGGGCGTATCCGTGACCGAAATCGTATCTCGGAGGACGGACCATGCAAGTCGCCGACGTCATGACCCGCAAGGTCGAGACCGTCTCGCCGTCGACGCCGGTCAAGGACATCGTCGCCAAGCTGATCGAGCACCGCATCAGCGCGGTCCCGGTGGTCGACGACCAGGAGCTGCTCGTCGGCATCGTCAGCGAGGCCGATCTCCTCCACCGCAAGGAGGTCGGCACCGACATCCGCCGCCCCTGGTGGCTCGACCTCTTCTCCGATCCCGACGCCCGCGCCGAGGCCTTCTTGAAGGCCCACGGCCGCACCGCCGAGGAGGTCATGACGCGCTCGCTGGAGGTGGTCGACGAGAACACGCCGCTCGACGTCGCCGCCAGGCTGATGGACGAGCGTCACGTCCGCCGCCTGCCGGTGATGCGCGAGGGCCGCGTCGTCGGCATCGTCGCCCGCGCCGATCTCATCCGCTCGATCGCCGGCAGCGGGGGGAGGTCGGAGGGCGCCAGCGCCGACGACCTCGCCATCAAGGACGAGATCGAAAAGAACGCCAAAGGCGCCGGGCTGACCGCCACCGGCATGGTGACCGTGGTCGTCCAGGACGGCGTCGTCCATCTCTGGGGCGTCGCGGAGACCGCCAAGGAACGCAAGGCGCTGGAGGTCGCCGCCGCCGAGGTCGACGGCGTCGGCCAGGTCGACAACCGCCTGGCGGTGCGGGAGGCCCATCCCGAGTTCTGTTGAGATGATGCCACGCGTCTTCGCCCTCGAGCCCGGCCGCGGCTTCGCCGAGCGCGTCGCCGCGGCGCTCGGGGTCGATCGCGATCCGGTCGAAGAGCGCGTCTTCGAGGACGGCGAGGTCAAGATCCGCGCCCTCGCCGACGTCCGCGCAGCCGAATGCGTCGTCGTCCAGAGCCTCGACGGCGGCCCGGCGGGCGACCTCCACGACCGGCTGATGCGCGTGCTGTTGTTGATCGGGTCGTTGAAGGACGCCGGCGCGCGCCGCGTCGTCGGCGTCTTTCCCTACCTCGCCTACGCCAGAAAGGACCGCCGCACCAAGCCGCAGGACCCGCTCAGCCTGCGCTACGTGGCGCAGATGCTGGAAGCGGTCGGCCTCGACGCCGTCATGGCGCTCGAGCTCCACGAGCTGGCGGCCTTCGAGAACGCCTTTCGCATCCCGTCGGTCCCGCTCGACACCCGCCGCCTCTTCTTGGAGCGCGCCCGCGAGCTCGTGGGCGACCGCCCGCTCGTCGTCGTCTCGCCGGATCCGGGCGGCATCAAGCGCGCCCAGCTCTTCGCCGAGATGCTGGCGGCCGAGGGCGTCGCGAGCCGCGGCCTCGCCGTCGTCGAGAAGCGCCGCAGCGGCGGGGTGGTGAGCGGCGAGATGGTCGTGGGCGAGGTCAAGGGCGCGACCCCCCTGATCGTCGACGACCTCACCAGCTCCGGCGGCACCCTCGCCCGCTCGGCCGCGGCGCTGGTCGAGGCCGGCGCCGAGCGGCCGCTGGTGGCGGTCGCCCACGGCGTCTTCAACGACGAAGCCAAAGCCAAGCTGGCCGCGGCCCCGATCGAGCGCCTGCTGGTGACCGACAGCATCGATCCGCCGCGGCTCACCGCCGACGAGCTGGCGGTGCTGGAGACGGTCTCCTGCGCCGAGCTCGTCGCCGAGGCGATCCGCCGCGTCCTCGCCGGCGGCTCGATCGCTTCGCTCTTGGGCGACTGAGCCGGCGCGCTCAGCCGAGCGCCACCGTGCGCGTCTCGCCGGCGGCCAGGTCGACCGAGCGCTCGCCGACGCGGATCGTGCAGGGCGGGCCCTCGGCGAGCCCCACCGTCACCCGCGGCGGCGCGCGATGGGCCTCGACGCTCAGCCGCCGCCCGCGCCAGCGCAGGGCGAAGGCGAGCCGGTCCCAGGCCGCGGGGAGATGGGGGTTCAGCGCCACGCCCTCGGCGTCGATCGCGAGCCCGCCCATGCCGAAGACCGCCGCCTGCCAGAGCGCCCCCTGCGCCGCGATGCGGATGCCGCCGGCGCTCGCCGCCAGGGTCTCGGAGAGGTCGGTGGCGGCGGTGGCGTGGAAGTAGGCGTGCGCCGTCGCGACGTCGCCGAGCCGACCCGCCACCACGGCGTGGAGGCCGCGGCTCAAGGAGCTGCCGTGGCCGCAGCGCGGCTCGTAATAGGCGAAGTTGGCGCGCTGCATCGCCGGCTCGAAGCGCTCCGGCAAGAGCGCCAACAGCGCCACCACGTCGGCCTGCTTGAGGACCTGCGAGGCTTGGGTGCGCTCGCGTCCCAAGACCACGTCCGCCGGCGCGTCGCGCCCCGCGAACTCGGCCGAAGGCACGTCCTCGAGCCCGAAATAGCCGGCGAACTGCTCGAAGAGACCGCTCGCGGCGTCGAAGCCGGTGACCAGCCCCGCCTCGACGGCGCCCCAACCGGCGAGTTCCGCCGCATCGAGACCGAGCGTCCGTTGGAGCCGGCGCCAGACCGCGGGGTGATGCGCCGCCAGCCAGGCGGCGGTGTCGCGCCCGCGGGCGAGGTTCCAGGCCGCCATGACGTTGGTGTAGGCGTTGTCGTCGACGGTCTCGTGGTACTCGTCGGGCCCGATGACGCCGCGGATGTGGTGGCGGCCGTCGTCTTCGCGGACGGCGCGGCCGGCCCAGAAGCGGGCGGTCTCGAGCACGATCTCGGCCCCGGCCTCGACCATGAAGCCGTCGTCGCCGGTGGCCTGCCAGTACTTCCAGACCGCGTAGGCGACGTCGGCGCTGATGTGCTGCTCCTCCAGGCCGCAGCGGATCTTGAGGACGCGGCCGGCGGGGTCGACGATCTCCTCCGGCGTCGCCTCGTCGCCGCTCTCGGCCGATTCCCAGGCGTAGAGCGCGCCCTCGTAGCCCAGCCGGGCGGCCTTGCGGCGCGCCCCGTCGAGGGTGTGGAAGCGGTACATCAAGAGTGCGCGCGCCGCCTCGGGCCAGGTCAGCGTGTAGAAGGGCAGGAGATAGATCTCGGTGTCCCAGAAGACGTGGCCGAGATAGGCGTCGCCGGTGAGCGCGCGCGCCCCGATCGAGACCGTGTCGTCGTCGGGATCGGCGGCGCTGTCGAGCTGGTAGACCGCGAAGCGCAGCGCCCGCTCGGCGGCCTCGTCACCGTCGACGCGGACGTCGCTCATGGCCCAGCGCTCGGCCCAGGCGGCGGCGTGCGCCTCGAGCACCTGCCGCCACGGCTGCGCCCGCCGCCGCGCCAGGGCGGCGCAAGCCCGCGCCACGGTAGATCGGAAGAGCGTCGTGTAGGGAAAGAGT